>DASXOT010000284.1:0-5686 GCA_036494065.1 Chitinophagaceae bacterium | reverse complement strand
GGAAAAATTAAAATTCACATTCAGGTTCATAGTTTTACTGGCAGCACTCCCTGTCATTATGTTCACTGAATTAACGAGAAAAGAAAAGGTAAATATCAACCCGAAACAGGATGCTTCGGAAAAAGTTTCGGATGCAAAGAGCAATGAAATCACAGTTGATCATTTTGCTTTCCTGCAAGCGGTATATAACTAGTAAGATATCGCTTGCTTACTTTTTCAAAACATTCCGATGTTACAAATTGAAAAGTTTCCTGGCATTTCCGGTTGTAATGAAAGCAATTTCATCCAAAGACGTCTTTTTTATATCTGCCAGCTTTTGGGCTGTATATTTTATGTACGCGCATTCATTTCTTTTCCCACGAAAGGGCACGGGCGCCAGGTAGGGAGCATCTGTTTCCAGGATCACCTGGCCCAAATCTAATTGCTCCATTATCACATCAAGCCCCGATTTCTTGAAGGTTAGCACTCCTCCTATTCCAAGATAAAAATTCAGATCAATGATTTTCCTTGCTTGTTCTGCCGAACCAGAAAAGCAATGAAACACTCCTTTTAGCTTTCCATTTTGGTTTTTCTCAATCATCTCAATAGACTCATCGATCGAATTGCGTGAATGAATGACCACCGGAATATCATATTGAATAGCCAAATCGATTTGCTTTTGAAATACTTCGTATTGCTCTTTTTTAAATGTTAGATCCCAGTAAAAATCCAGCCCGGTTTCGCCCACGGCAACAAACGATCTTTGCCCGAAATATTCCTCTACCGCATTAAGTTCATCCCGGTAATTTTCTTTTACTGAGCAAGGATGAAGCCCCATCATACTCATGCAATGACCCGGGAAATCATTCTCCACCTGCAACATTTGCACATGGGTGGACATATCGATCGCAGGCATTAACATTTTTATAATATCTTCATTTTGAGCACGCAAAACCATGGCCGGTCTATCGGCGGCAAATTCCGTGGAATAAATGTGACAATGCGTGTCTATTAGGCTCATAATCAGGCAAAAGTCTAAAAAAAATTCTAAGAAACAGTTAAACTTTTTTGAATAACTCTTATCTTAATACCGTGAGTGATCGCAAAAACTACAGTTTATGAAGTTCCTGAAAAGCCCAATCCGTTTATTAACTGCCTGTTTTTTATTCCTGACCCTCATTGTTTTTTCATGCAAAAAAGAAGTTAGTCAATCTCTTTCGTCACAGGATGAGCAACAGGCCAATGTAGCAGCCAGCGAGTCGGATGCGGAGGCGGAAGACGTCTTTAATGGCATGTTTGACGATGCAATTGGCGTAAATAGTGATGTAGGTATAGGCGGCACAGGCTTGTTTATGCGCAATGCGGCTGCCAACTACGGCGCTAATACTACAGATGGCAGAAGTAGTAATATTGATCCGGCTCCTGCCTGTTTAAATGTTACCATTGCTACATCAGGTCCGGCCGGCTCACCGTTTCCGGTTACTATAACGCTGGACTTTGGCGGAAGCTGTTCCGGTGCCGATGGCCACATCAGAAAAGGAAAAATCATAATAAATTATGCGGACAGGCTTATTCATCCAAATGCACAAGCCAGTCTTCACTTCCAGGACTTCTCCATTGACAGTCTTAACATAGATAATTCGACAAGTTTCTCTATTACGAATACAGGTACACAGGATAAACTTCAGTTTACGATCGATATAAATGCAAAACTCGCCAGATTAAATGGTAATTACACAGAATGGCATAGTCATAAGGTCATAACCAGAACGGATGGGGGCACAACCAATACGCCGCTTGATGACGTTATGCAAATCGAAGGAAATGCCTCAGGTAAAGCCCAAAGAAATGGAGTGATCGTAGCCTGGACCGCTGAAATAACCGATCCATTTATTAAGAAGTTTACCTGCCGGTGGATATCCCAAGGAATCATTAAAGTGGGTCGGGCAAATCTCTCGCCAAGCTCTCGGTGGATGGGGGTTCTCGACTATGGCAATGGAAATTGCGACAATCGTGCAACTCTTGATTTAAACGGCACGAGCTATCAAATTACTTTGCACTAATTCAAAAATAATTATACCTTTAAACCAGTTTTCATAGGGTACGGATTAAAAACGGGCCAGGGTTTCTACCCAGGCCCTAACTTTTTAATCAGGTTTAACAGCGTTCATTTTTTGTAAGATTTTTCTAATTTGTCTCCAGCGAAAGAAATCTAAATCCGCTTTTGGTAAAATAATCCAACATTTTTGGTAGCACGTACTTCAATTTCATAAATGCTTTTTCACTATCATGAAAAACAATAATTGACCCCGGCGACGCACGTAAAACTACGAATTGCAAGCTCTGCGCTTCAGTAACATTTTGGTCGAAATCTGCGCTGAGCACATCCCACATGATAATTTTTGATTTTCTTCCTTTCATGGCAGCACGTAAATGCCGGGCCTGGAACAAAGTAATTCTTCCGTAAGGAGGCCTGAATAAATTCGAATCAATATAATTGGCTGCTTCAGCAATATCTTTCATATAAATGTCATTGGGAGCCTTCCACCCATTCAAATGGTTCTGCGTATGATTGCCGACACTATGGCCCTCATCTAATAATTGTTTGTAAGTATCCGGATAGGCTAAAACATTTTTCCCAATGCAAAAAAAGGTAGCGAGTGCATTGTGCTTTTTTAATTCATTTAATACAAAGGGAGTTATTTCCGGGTGAGGACCATCATCGAATGTGAGATAAAGAATTTTTTCTTTTGTCGGGATGCTCCATATATAAGATGAATAAATTTTTTTAAGCAGCCAGGGAGTTTTTATGAAATAATTCATCTAACACAAGTTAGTACAAAGGGAGAAAAGGGAAATCAATTCAAAAGGCAAAATTCAAAAGGCAAAAAATGAAACTATGACCACGCTTCAGTCTTCTTTTTATCTTTGTTGAGATGGAAAAAGTTCGCGTTCGTTTTGCCCCAAGTCCCACAGGTGGTTTACACTTGGGAGGAATCAGAACAGCTCTATACAACTATTTATTTGCCCGCCATCATGGCGGAGATTTCATTTTAAGAATAGAGGATACAGACCAAAACCGCTATGTATCGGGGTCGGAGGATTATATTTTTAATTGCCTGGACTGGTGCGGACTGCAGCCAGATGAAAGCCCTTTACATGGCGGCTCGTATGGCCCCTACCGGCAAAGTGAAAGAAAGGCTATTTATAAAAAATATGCTGAACAGCTGGTTAGTGATGGGCACGCCTACTATGCATTTGATACACCTGGGGAGCTGGAGCAAATGCGTAATAATTTTAAAACGGAGACAAACCCTTCTCCCCAATATGACCAAACTGTACGGATGAAAATGCGGAATTCCCTGAATCTTCAGGAAGCAGAAGTAAAAAATCTGCTTAATTCGGGAGCAAAGTATGTAATTCGTATCAAGATGCCACCCAATGAAACCATCTCTTTCACTGATATGATACGGGGCGAAATTCACTTTGACAGCAACATTGTTGATGACAAAGTTTTGCTGAAAGCCGATGGAATGCCAACTTATCATTTGGCTGTAGTAGTTGATGACTATTTAATGAAGATCACACATGCATTTCGCGGGGAAGAATGGTTGTCAAGTGCGCCCGTGCATTTGTTGATTTGGAAATGCCTCGGATGGGAAAAAGAAATGCCTCAATGGGCACATTTACCATTAATATTGGGGCCAAGCGGGAAATTGAGTAAACGGGACGCCATGAAATATGGTTTTCCTGTTTTTGCTATGAACTGGACCGATCCAAAAACAAGTGAATTGACTGAGGGCTTTAAAGAGAAAGGGTTTCTGCCGGAGGCTTTCATTAACTTTCTTGCCCTGCTTGGTTGGAATGATGGTACAGAGCAGGAAATTTTTACGAGGGATGAATTGATCGAAAAATTTTCAATGGAAAGAGTGCATAGTGGCGGGGCAAAATTTGACTATGAAAAAGCAAAATGGTTCAACCATGAATGGATAAAGCGATCCGAAACCCAGGATTTAAAAACCAGTGTACGAAAAATTCTGGAGCAAAAAGGAGTGGAAATTAAAGGCGACTCATTCCTTGAAAAGATAATCAAACTCGTAAGGGATCGTTGCACGCTGCTTACTGATTTTTATGACCAGTCATACTTCTTCTTCGTCCCTCCAAAGCAGTACGATTTAAATGCAGTAAAACCGAAATGGAATGGCGGGAAAAAGCGATTTTTTGAATTGTTCATTGAAGAAATGGATGCAAATGAAAACTGGGAATCCGCATTTATTGAGGATGGTTTCAAAAAACTGGCGATGATGCAGGATATAAAACCAGGTGAACTCCAACTTCCTCTGCGGGTAATGCTGGTGGGCGGTAAATTTGGTCCTCCTGTTTTTGATATTGCAGCAATTTTAGGCAAAAAGGAAACCATTTCCCGTATACAGGCTGCCCTTGCCGCATTTGACTGATTGGAGTAAATTATTACCGCTGTATTCTTATTAGTTATTCGATTATAATTAAATCATCGACTTTGGACCATTTGCCAATTAACAAACGTTCCGAAAGAATTCTTTACTTGCTTGCCCTCATAAAAATTATTGTTCCTTATTTTCTACAAAATAGTTATTACGAGCCTCACCGGGATGAATTCCTTTATCTGGCAGAAGGTCATCACCTCGCCTGGGGTTTTATGGAAGTGCCACCAATGCTTTCGTTGTTTGCGTGGCTCACCCATCTTTTGGGCGATGGGATGTTTTGGATCAAACTATGGCCTTCGTTATTTGGGGCGGCAACTTTCATCGTCGCCGGAAGAATTCTACTGTCGCTTGGTGGAAAAACATTTGGATTAGTTCTCCTGGTTCTTCCTTTTATTTTTGGTGCTTACCTGCGGGTGTTTTTTCTATTTCAACCCAATGCGCCGGAAATTTTCTTCTGGACAATGATTGTGTATAGCATTACCAGCTATATACAAACGCAGAAACGCAAATGGCTTTACGTTTTAGGATTAAGCGTTGGGCTGGGAATGATGAGTAAGTATTCAGTTGCATTTTTTACTGCAAGCATAGCTATCGCACTGCTATTAACGGGAAACAGGCGGATTTTTGCCAACAGGCATTTTTGGTATGGATCACTTCTGGGTCTTCTAATTTTTCTTCCTAATCTTTTATGGCAATACTTTCAGCATTTTCCGGTTTTCCATCACATGAAGGAATTACAACAAACCCAATTACAATATATAAGTCCGGTTGATTTTTTAGTAGGCCAATTGCTGATGAATGCAACCTGCGCCTTTATCTGGATTGGCGGGTTACTCTTTGTTCTTTTTTCACCCCAGTCAAAAAAATATCGGTTTGTCGGGTTAGCATACCTATTCGTACTGGCGTTATTAATAATTGGTCATGGCAAACCCTATTATGCATTGGGTGCTTACCCGGCTCTTTTTGCATTCGGCGCTTATCGTCTTGAGCAAGTTACGAGTACTAAAAGAAGGTCGCTGCGTTATGCATTCGTATTGATTCCCGTTATCATGGGTCTGCTTATCGCCCCCATTTTGCTGCCTGTTTTGAAGCCGGAAAAGCTTGCAAGGCTTTATGAAAAAATGAACACAAAAAGTACGGGTGCATTAAAATGGGAGGATCTCCGTAATCATCCTTTGCCCCAGGATTTTGCCGACATGCTGGGCTGGGAGGAAATGGCAAAAAAAATGAGCAGGGCTTAC
>DASXOT010000283.1:0-7578 GCA_036494065.1 Chitinophagaceae bacterium | reverse complement strand
TTTCGTAACAAACTATAATTCTCTGATACAAAGGTCTTAAAAGTTGGCGTATTTTCAAAAATCCAATAAAAAAGAGCCCACAAGCGTTTTATTGCCCGATCTAAGCCAGCAGTTGCTTCAGAATGAGTTATCTTGAGCTTACATACATCCCAAGCAATTTCTCTTGGGATTCCATGATCATGAGTTTTCCAAAGAGAGTGTTTGCATAGTTGATTTGCAATTTCATTAGCTCTTTTCCTTTTTTCTTCTGCTGTTACTGGTAATCCACTTGAATGAGTTATCCAGTTCTTGAATTTGTAATCGTGTAAATAATTTTCGACCAATTCAATAGAATATCTGCTCCCATTCAGAGCGGTTCCAATTTCTTTAGGATCAATTTGCCTTAATATTTGTAAATCTGTCCAATCTGGAGTAATACCCTTTTTAATAGCTTCAGCCCCTTTAGTTTGTATTTCGTCTATTAAGGTAAGAATCGCCTGTGCTGGAACATATATACCGTCTTTATTTGGAACCTGTGGGTCTACCGGGCCAATATAAGAGGCATTAGTCATAACAATTTCATCTCCAGACATAGCGAAAATTGTTCCTGCACTCATAGCAATATTAGGAAGTATGAAAGAAACTGTATTAAATCTTGGTCTCAATTTATCTACAAATTTTGCTACTTGTGTTCCGGATCCCCCTGGAGTCACCATAATAACATCAATGTCTTTATCCACCTGCGGAACAGTATTTACCAATTCAGAAAATGGTAAATCATCACTATAATCAATAGCACGACCAGCTTTTATATTGGGGTTTACTACATTGGCCAGATATGAAATATTGGGGCGTTGTCTTATATCACTAATATCTTTTAATGCTTTTCGTACTTCTAAAATTAAGTCTACATTAATCTGTTTTATTTTTAATAAACTTTCATACTCTCTCCCATCGACCATTGAATCCAGTAAAGAAACGACGGGTGTTACAGAAGTTTGTAGTGATTGTGATGATTTATTTTGATTAGGAATAAATATTGCCTGCTGTTGGCGTTTCTTCTTATTCATGAAAAGCTTATTTCAAAAGTGTCCGAAAATATTAAAAAGAAGCCACAAGTTAGTAACTTAGTTAAATGGCAAAAGAAAAGAAAAAAGCCCGCTAAGAAACTGCCAAAAAGGACGAACCCGCAAAGGTGAATATGTCCTTTGAAGAACTGCTAAAAATGGCTGTGAATACATCACCTAAAGAGGGAAGTAGTTTCCGCGAAAAAATGAGTCACCCCCCTTTTTAAAGCCAAATTTTTCAACTAAAAAAGCTGCTGGAAACGATTCGAAATTTATTGTTCTAAAGCTGATAAGGAACGACAGAAAGAATCGACCAAAACGCCAATGTCTGTCAATCATCATCTATCCACTATTATCTGTCCACTTCATCGAACCTTCTTCTGATTTTGTCGAAATAATTTATTGAAGTGCATGCGGCAGGTTAGCTTTAAATTATACTAATACTAACCGATGGAATACGACAATGACCGGTTGATAAAACCGATTAGCAAGACGGAAATATTTTTTTGGGTGCTTCTCTTCATGTTTTACCCGCTGATCAATTTCCTTACTTTCTTTTCCGGATCTATTATTTTCCTGCCCATCCTGCTGGGTATAAGCATACTGGTTTTCCCATTTTATCTGCTATACGCCAAAGTTGTTATTCCCAGCTTTCTTTACACAAAACGATATGTGTGGTTTTGCATTTTGAGTGTAGTTTTTTATGCAGCCGTTCACCTTTTGCTGATGTTCTTCTACTCCTTTTGTCATTTCGATCAAAGTGAGATGACCAGCCTGCACCCTTACCAGCCATATTTCAATTATTCAACCGTGACATTTATCCGCGAAGGATTGTGGTGCATCCTGAATATGCTATTGGCGGCAGGCATTTCCTTCTTTAGAAAACGACTGGACGATGACCTGCTACTGGCTACATTGGAAAAGGATAATACAAGCTTTAAATTGAAATATCTGCGGTCACAGTTAAATCCCCATTTTCTCTTTAACACACTAAACAGTATTTACTCCCTCTGCCTTCAAAAGTCTGACCAGGCGCCGGAAGTGGTGATAAAATTGGCTGATTTGATGCGGTATATGATATACGATTGCGTGGCTGACCGAGTCCCTTTGAACAAGGAAATCGAATTCATCCGCAACTACATCGAGATAGAAAAGATAAGACACCAGGCTGACGTAAGATTTGTAGTGGACGGTGAAACGGACAATGTAATGATCGAACCGCTGTTGTTTGTTCCTTTTATTGAAAATGGTTTTAAGCATGCATTTGAAAACAGTTTTACGAACGCCTTTATCTACATTACCCTAAAAAAAGAAACCGACAGGATCTCTCTTTCAATCATTAATAACACAACGATCGACATCGAATCACAAGCCAAACGGATACAGGGTGGCAGCATCACAAACAGTAAGAACGTGCTTGATGCACTCTATCCCAAATCGTATGCCCTCGATATTATCCAGACCGACAAGGAAGAAGACCGTAAAAGCGACCTGCGCTTTAAACACGCCCGCGAACGATTGGAGAACCTTTATCCCGACTCCCACGCCCTGGACGTAATTTTAAGCAACAACGCCTTCACGGTATCTTTGATCATAAAACCACAAAAGGCTTGATAAAATGTATAATAGTTGAGGATGAAATCCTGGCGCAACAGGTTATTCAAAATCACCTTGAGAAGATAGATTCCTTTGAACTGGTTGGCATCTGTAATAATGCGCTTGAAGCAAGGGAATTGCTCAACCACCAGCAAGTGGACGTCATCTTCCTGGACATTGAATTGCCGGGAATGACAGGCCTGAATTTCTTACGATCACTAACTATAAACCCCATAGTGGTGCTGACCACGGCCTACGGGGAATACGCCCTTGAAAGCTATGAGCTAAATGTGATAGATTACCTGCTCAAACCGATCTCTTATGAACGCTTTTCCAAAACGATCAATAAGATCCTGGCGGAAAATCTCGTAAAAAAATCAAGGGAGAATATTACCGGTGACCATTTTTTTGTAAAGAGTGATGGAAAGTTCCTTAAAATAAACTTTTCCGATATCCGCTACGTCGAAGGCATGAAAGACTATTTAAAGATACAGACGGCTCACTCGACTGTTATCACGCACCAAACCATGAGTGAAATGGAAAAGTTATTACCCGCAAAACAGTTTATACGGGTACACAAATCTTACGTGGTGGCCATTGCACATATCAGAAGCATCTACGGCAATAGTATCGAAACGGAAAATAAAACCGTGCCTATTGGGATCAACTATAAGGAAAAGGTGATGAGCTTGATTAACGCTAATAGACGCTAATGGTGACAACGCTAATCGTTTCGTTCGCGTTAATTCGCAATTCATTCGCCGGCTCAATTAAGGTCATAAAGTAATTATCAATGATAATACCCATCACAATAGACAATGAAGAGTTTTTCAGCAAAAATTTTTAAGATAGGCATCAATCCATACGTTCTTCTTCCTCAAGTCGTCCTGAAATACCTGTTTAAAGAGTCAGGAAAGGAAAAAGGTCCAATACCAGTTTGCATTATATTGAGTGGCCGGCAATTTGACCAAACCCTTGTGAAGTACAGCGGCAAGTGGCGTCTATACCTGAACACCCCCATGCGCAAAGCGGTCAAAAAAGATGTAGGCGATACGCTGCGAATAACCATTGTATATGATGCCAAAGAAAGAAAAACTCCCATCCACCCGCGTTTTGAAATGGCCTTAAAGAAGAATAAAAAAACAAAGGAGGTGTTTGAGAAATTACCGCCTTCGAGACAAAAAGAAATTGCGCGATATTTAAATAATCTGAAAACAGAAGAATCAATCGAAAGAAACATCGCCCGCGCCATAAAATTCCTACAAGGCGCTAACGCTAATAGACGCGAATGGTACAAATAAGCGCGAATGGATGGTTAGCGTCCATTAGCCCAAATTCGTGCCGGTTCGCGTGACCAAATAGTTCATCAATGCCGTCGCTGCAGTCAGGGAAGGTTTCGCCAATGGATCATTAAACAAGACATTGATGGGTGCTTCGCCAAAATAAAGGCCGTCGGAAACAAGAAAACTAATCCGTACAAGTCCTTTTGCCGGCCACGGACGCCTGGGTTTATCCCATGGACCAATTTGGTTGATCACATCCCATGCTTTTAAGAAAAGATCGTTTGTCAGTGCATGGAATGTTTCATCTGTCGTTTCCCAAATAATCATTTTGCCTGCCTGGTTGATATAACGCGCCGTTCCGTTGTTAAATGACGCCAGTACATCCAGTCCATTGTCCAGGCCCATCTCTACAATCACTGCAAGAAGTTCCTTTTTTAGGGGTTTATAGCCCATCGCCAGTTGTTGGTTATAGGCGAGTATCTTGATCCTGGATTCCGAGGAACTGTCATCGATGAGCTTCTGCAGGTCGGCCGGAGTATGGTTAGCGGAAAACAAAATATCGAATGGATAGCTGTGCGGCTTTGTGGTATTCTCTTTATAAAGTTCAATATTATCGCAAAAAAGAAGTTGGTAGATCAGGTTAGTCGAACTCTCCTTATAGGGGCCTGTGACCTTTTTTGAGAAACTGAATAACGGCATCGCTAATTGTTAGATCGCTAAGATAGCACTATGAATTGGTTACATGTCACTGCTTCACTTGCACTTTCCGGGGATACAGATTCTTTACGCAGAATAATTTTATCTTTAACGACAATGAAAATTATATCTACAACAATCTTTTTATCGGCACTAATCGCCTGCAGTAGTAAGAACGGCGTTCCTTCAATAGGCATGGGACGTACTGTTCAAGATAGCGTTCTGTCAATGATGAATACGGTTTCAAAAAAGATTACAAATGAAGGGCCAATTGCCTGGCTTCAATATTTTGAAGAGACCCCTGGTTTTTTTATGTCGGTCGATGGCCAGATCGCTTTCGTAAATAATGATTCAGCCAGTTATTTCATAAAAAATACGTTAGTTAAAATGATCGCCGGCATTAAATTACAGTGGAGCGATATTCGCATTGATCCGCTCACAAACACATTTGCTTCAATAGGCGCGCGTTTCCATGAAGACATTAACTACAATTCAGGAAATTTGCAGGCAGCAGATGGCTATTTTACGGCTGTTGCTCATTTGACTGATCAGGGCTGGAAATTGCACAATATTCATTGGTCGATTAAACATTGAGTATGCGAATAATTACACTGTTGGCATTACTGGTAACAATGTTCTCCTCCTGCTATTCCTACAAAATATATCCGAAGGAGTATCGCAGTTTCAAATACGAAGGTGAAAAGGAGAAAGCATTTATCATTAACCCGGAACTATCCAAAGAATATCGCATTTTAAAACGTTCAGGTATTTTTCAAATCACCAATGATAGCCTGGATGATTCCGTTGTTAAGATAAGGCTATATCCCTTCGAACGATTCTATGGTTGCGCGGAGCCGGTTTTACTGGGATTATTTACGCTAGGCCAGTTTCCTGTCCTGTTGCCGGATACCTATTGGTTCACGTTTGAGGAAACAAAAAGGTCCAATACGGTAAAAAGGCGGTTCCAACTCGGGATCGCAACCCGTTATTGGTTCTGGGATATATTTGCCTTCAACAAGAAATTTGATCAAAAAGCAGGACAGACACTTCTTGCCAGCTATTACAATAATTGATCGCCTTACATTGAAACATGAAATCGCAAAAAGAATTGAGTGCTCAAACCTGTAATTTCAAATTATAAAAACACCATGAGAAAAATGCTTCGAAGAAGTCCATTGCTGGCTGCTTTGTTCCTTATGCTACTCATCCCGCATATAATGAACACAAACGACGCCCGATGAAAATGTTTGGCTGGAGATCAATTTTAATTTTGTACTGTTCGTTAGGCTAGGCCAATATGATATACCCTTTCCCAGGATAATTGGATTAATAAACAGCCAGAACTCGTCCACGAGTTTTAACTGCACTAGTGATTGCACTGTACCGGGACTACCAAACATCAGAATATTTTTACCGGGTTTCTGTTTCAGAGCAGTAATCTCTTCCACAACACGATCGCTTATGAAACGGGTATTTTTTGTGCTGTCTTTTTTCGTATGCGATAAAACAATTTTTTCTACTTTATTGTACCAATCAGAATGCTGAATATCGTGTTTCCTTGCCGAAGGTTCATCTGCAGCGGTTGGCCAGTAAGCATCCATCATTTCAAAGGTTCTTCTGCCATACAAAGCCGTATCCGCATGATCCGTTTGATCACCGGCGAAATCGAATATCTCATCATCCACATGTATCCAATCCATTTCTCCGTCCGGGCCCGCCGCATAACCGTCGACCGTAAGGTGCATAAATGAAACAATTTTTCTCATTGATGAAGCTTATTTATGACGCAAACATAAAGTCATTTTCCAACATTAAATTCTCATCCCTCACCACTCATCACTGATCACACTGCCTCCACCTCATACACCGGGCTGAATAAATATACCTTCCCCGTTTTCAATTCAATACATTGAAAACGTTTTCTCATCTTTCGCCCCCGCTTGAACACGCGCCCATCATTGCAGCGAAATACTCCATTTTCGGCAATCTCTTCTACCAGGCGAAGATGGGTTTTTGCATCATCATAATTTCGAAGTATTCTTATGAGTCCATCTTCAGCACAACTGGTAGCCGCAGGGTTTTTTAACGACATCAACAATTCCCTTTCGATATCTACCGGAAATATCTTATTCTTTATAAATTGTTGCAGCAATTTCCCATAAATCATTTTCCATTCCCTTCCATGCGACAGTACCTCATGTCCATGTTGTTCAAATGTCAGCAAGTGAGCCAATTCATGTAACAATGTGATCAGAAACGAGAATTTATTCAGATTGCCGTTGACACTGATCCGGTGATTGGAAAAATGGGTGCGATGACGGTAGTCTCCAAGAATGCTCTTTCTTTCCTGGGCTACAGTAAGATGCACCTTATAAACTTGCAGGTATTGCAAAACCGCTTCATAGGTGTTTGGCGGGAGAAATTTCTGTAACTGATCCAGTGGCGCTTCGTTATTAGGCATTTTTCTTTTCTTTCAACAGCTTTGTAAGTATGGATACTTCAAGAAATGTATAAACAAGATATAATCCCATGCAGGTAAATAATGCCGGTTTATTCAAATTCTTCCGAAACAGAAAAATATAGACGGCCGCCGCGATCAGGCAAATAAAAAGTTTGATCATGATACTGGAGTACACACTTCGCACAAATGCGTGAGGGTTTTTAGAAACTAATCCTCGCTTTGCCATGAAGAAAGAAAAAAGCGTAGCAGCAAAAACAACCAGATTTCCGACGATTAAAACCGACTGATCAAAACCATGTCGCTCTAAAAAACTTTTGTCGGCGACAAACATTACGTTCAGTATAACAAAAAAGATTACGAGAGGCAGCAGAGGGCTTCTGTTATTTCTTCGTGTCTCCATTCTTTTGTTTGGATGTTTCCTTTACAATTTTGTAAATAAGCCCTATCAGCACCACCACTGGCAATAGGATTACCAGCAAAGGTGCGGAAATTTTCA
>DASXOT010000282.1:0-4575 GCA_036494065.1 Chitinophagaceae bacterium | reverse complement strand
AACAATTCGTTCAAATTAATTTTCCGTTGTCAGCTCGAAAATTATTTTAGGACTTATTCTTGTATAGATTTTTTTTGATCAGGTGTCGCGAAGTTCACAACTCAGGGCTCATAGCTTTTTCTTAACATTGTGAACAAATTTTGTACGTATGAAACTGATGACAATCAAATATTCCAATTCTGCATTTTCATTCGCCACTTTAATTCTTCGTTTGGGTCTCGGAATAATAATGCTTGTAGCTCATGGAAATGTCAAATTGCAACACTTTGGGAAATTCTCAGCAGGATTTGCCGATCCTTTCCACATCGGAAGTGTTACTTCCCTATCACTTGATATATTTGCGGAATTTTTCTGTTCTTGTCTTATCATTTTGGGATTATTCACTCGCCTGGCTTGTATTCCATTGATCATCGCGATGACCGTTGCGCTTGTTTACGCACATCATGGTGATATATTCGGAATGGGAGAAAGAGCTGGTTTATTTCTCACCGGATATATTAGTTTATTATTTTTAGGCCCCGGCAAAATAAGTATCGACGGATTGATAGGAAAATGATTGAAAAAAAGTTCAATCGCGATTCAAAATTTCAAATTCAGTAATGTTTGTTGCGGAAACAAAAGTAAGAGTTCGTTACGCCGAAACTGACCAGATGGGCATAGTCTATCACAGTAATTTCTTTTTATATTATGAAGTATCGAGGGCTGAATCCATCAGGCAGCTTGGTTTTACTTACGCCGACATGGAAAAATTGGGCGTGATCATGCCCGTTGTAGAAGTGCAATCAAAATTTTTGCAACCTGCATTATATGACGATTTGCTTACTGTCAAGACCATTTTAAAAGAGCTACCTGATCATCATAAGATCGAGTTTCATCATCAGGTTTACAATGAGCAGGAAGAACTCCTGGCGGCTGGTAAGGTCATTTTATATTTTATGGAAGCGAAATCTATGAATCGAACGGTGATGCCCGGGGAACTGTTTGAAAAACTTAAACCTTATTTTAACTAATTTTAATTCATGGAGAATGATCCGCAATTTTCATTTAATCCTCATCCGGAAAATAATGAACCCAATTTTGAGCAATTATCTTCGATAGCTCCGTCCATCTACCCACCCAAGCCGGAGTTGGAAAATAAAAAGGGAAATGTATGGGTCCGCTCTATCACCAGCCTTGCTTTATATCTCCTGATTGGATATTATTTCTTCAGCGCCAACTGGACATTGCTGCTGATACTGACAGGCATTGTCATTTTTCATGAGCTCGGTCATTTTCTCGCCATGAAACTGTTTCATTACAAGGAACTGGGGATCTTTTTTATTCCATTATTGGGCGCCTATGCGAGTGGTACCAAGAGGGAGATTTCACAGAGACAATCGGCTATTATTTTATTGGCCGGCCCTCTTCCGGGTATCATTGTAGGTGTTATTTTATTTTTTTTATCGAAAAGTCAGTTTGCGGATTTACATTATCGCCCGGATATACTGGGCAGTACGGCTTCCCTTCTCATTTTTTTGAATGTGTTGAACCTGCTTCCTGTTTATCCGCTCGATGGAGGGCAGTTATTAAACAGGCTATTTCTCGACGACAGTCATATTGTGGGAAAGACCTTTGTTATTCTCTCGGCGCTTGCGCTCGGTTTTTTTGCTATAAAACTCGGTGCGGAAAATTCATACCTCTATGTTCTGCTGGTATTTCCTTTAAGCATGTTATTTCGATTGCAGGCAGACACAAAGCTTGATGCCATGACCCGAAAAGTAGAGAAAGATGGCATCAACCTGGAAAAAACCTATGATGAATTGTCGGATGAAGATTATTGGAAAATCAGGAATATACTTATCCAAAACAACTATTCATCCTTGAGAAATATCCATCCGGCACCGCCTTATGAATACTCCTCTAATGAAGATCGGGTCGTTACTGTTATTGAAAATCTTTTGCAAAGAACCATTATCCAGGATCTTTCCTGGTGGGGAAAGATCATTATTATTTTAATCTGGATGGGAAGTTTTGCGGCGCCATTTCTACTCAGCCTGGATTTACCTTTTGCGCATTATCAGGCACGATAATGATCAGCGCGCCAGCTTTGAATAGCCTTCTTAATATCTGCGTTCCTTAATCCTTTATCTGCTGCCTGCTGGCATAAAGAAGGGAATTCTTCATCCGGCGCAAAGCGTAACGCGATAATCTGCCCCATCCTTAGTCTTGAATCCAACGGTTTGCCTGTTAAAATAAAATGGCGGACGTTTTCTTCAGCCCGGATAGCCCTGTCCTGCGCCTTCAATGCAAACTGGCGGGCAAACAAGCCGATACTTCCGATCAAAAACGATATTATCACCAATAAGGAAGCTGAATAAAGATTTTCTTTCGAGGAATGCGTAAGATTAATGATACTGCCGACAATTACTGCCACAGTAATCGGCAGCGTTACAAAATGGTATAGGAACACATACCGCGAATGATTCCTGAAACTTTGTTCTTTCATAAAAAGTCAGTTTGATTTTTAAAGTACTTTATCGGTTTGACGATATCAGGGCGATTTTATTTTAAAACATCCAAAACTTTATACATTTTATTAATTACTGATGACGATGATCCACTGAAATTATTGACAAGAAATGAGAAAATATATTGAGTGCCATTACCTGCAGCCTGGTAACCGCAGAAGCCCTTTACATCGCTTATGGAGCCGCTTTTCATTTTCATATTATTATATTCAGGCAGTGCGTTAAAAAAATAAGGAAACCAGGATTGATGTTTTGCATATTTCAATATTTCTACCTGGGCATGAGTGGTCATCCGGTTTTGCGGCGAAAGGCCTGAACCATCCTTTATATTCAACTCTTCCGGGTCCAGGCCTTTGCGTTTCCAAAAATCCTTTACGACCATCACGCCACTGTCGGTTGCGTCAAATCCAATCCGCTGTGATGAGAGCGTTTTTATTAATGCTTCTCCGTAAAGATTGATGCTTTTTTGAAGAAACCAGTAAATGATGGTGTCTAGCGAAGGAGAATAATAAGTGTACAACGCTCTTTTATAAATCGCCGAATCCGATCTCTTCCTGGGTGTTATTGTAAATCCATTTGACTGACTTGTTAGGAAATTCCGAGCCCTGGCATATTTCTTAAAAGAAACTGAAAAGCTCATAGCCGGTGAAATATCTGCTCCGGAAATGGAAAACCGTTTAGAGCCGGGAGGCACAGTGCCGTCCACATACAGGAACTGGCTTCCTGGAACAAAATAAATATAACAGTTATCGCCGCTGCCCGGTAAACCAGTCTTACAGTTATTAATAAACATCTGCCAATCGATGGTAGCGCTTGTATCAATCATTGCGTCATCTCCCGGATTTTTTCCGGGAATAAATGTTAAATCATACTGGTTCTCGTGCCAGTTGAATTCTCTGGCAGGTGCGCCATAATAGTTAGCAATATCTTCGTATATCCATGTGGAGGGCGGGATTCGATTTAAATCATTGTCGTAGACAATTAAATCATTGACCTGGTTGATTTTTGCCTGTTTCAATCCATCAATAATATTTTTAAAAATAGTTGTGTCATTGAAACTATCATATCGCCAGCTACCAAAACTCGGGTCTCCAAATCCAGCAACATAAAGGTTGTTTGAATCCAAAGTAAAAATTGTTTTATACCTGTAATCTTTTCCCAGTAATTCAAATGCGGTAGCAGCCGTAATTATTTTCTGGGTAGAAGCAGGCGCCAATCCGATTTGCGAATTTTTATCAAAAACAACGTTTCCCGTTTTTTCTTCTATTACATAAAGTGAACTGATTGCATGTTTCAGCTGTGAATCTGCTTCGAATTTCCGGTACGCTTCCTGCAATTTTATTTTTATTGACTGAGCTTTCAAATAAATAATGGATAATCCAAGAAAGATGATCATCGTAAATTTCTTCATGAAAGCCGGTTTATGTTTCAAAGCTAAAAGAATTAAATTTACAGCTATGGAAAACGAGTTAAATGAAGCGGTTCCAAAATATGATTACATCACAACTTCTCAATATTTGAAATCAGAAAGAATGTCAGAATATAAAAGTGAGTATTTCCAAGGTTATGTAAATGCCGTGTCAGGCGCAAGCCTGAAACATAACATTACCGCATCAAATCTTGCTTCAAAAATCGGACACTTCCTTAATGAGGCAAACTGCAGAATGTTGCAATCTGAAATGAGAGTAAGCACACCATCGCATGATTCTTACATGTATCCCGGCGCAGTGATAGTTTGTGGTGAACCAGCATTAGAGGATGATAAGTTTGACACCTTTCTTAATCCATCTGTTATTTTCGAAATACTTGTCGCTCGCCGGCAATCCGATCAGTCCTGGAAATTTGACGACATGGCAGCGAATGGATTAGAACTATCCATCCAAACAATAAATTTCAAACTCGCGCTCGAAGCTATATATAATGGAAGCAGCCTTTAAACTCGCTTATGTCTTTACAAATCGTTAATGCCTCTATCATTACTATTGGAGATGAATTACTGATTGGCCAAACTATTGATACCAACAGTGCCTGGATGGCTGAAGAATTAAATAAAATAGGAGTATGGGTA
>DASXOT010000281.1:0-3038 GCA_036494065.1 Chitinophagaceae bacterium | reverse complement strand
CTTGAACAGCAAAAGGAGGATTTTATCGGCATTGCCAGCCACGAATTGAAAACACCTGTAACCAGTATAAGAGCTTATACTGAATTAATGCAGGAGCTATGTGAGGAAGGTGATTTTGCAGCCACTGTGCCTTTGGTTACAAAATTAAACGGACAGGTTGATCGCTTAGTTGAACTGGTGCATACGCTACTCGATATCACCAAAATGGAGGAGGGTGAACTGCCACTGCATCTGGAGCCATTCAATTTAAAGGAAATGGCAGAAGAACGAATCGAAGATTTGCAACGTTTATCAAATATCCATCGCATTATTATCCAGCCGGAAAAAGGAATAACAGTAACAGCGGACCGGGAACGCATTGGACAAGTATTCACCAATTTGGTTTCCAACGCCATAAAATACTCACCGAAAGGTGGCAATGTATTTATAGACTGGAAACAAATCAAAGAAGGAATCGAGGTAAGCATAAAAGATGAAGGCATTGGTATTTCCGAAGAAATGCGGCAAAAAGTATTCGACCGTTTTTTTCGGGCAAACGATGTCCCATTCAATACATTTCCCGGCATGGGTCTTGGGTTGTACATTTCAGCCAACATTGTTAGAAGGCATGGCGGAAGAATATGGGTAGAAAGCAAAACAGGCGAAGGCTCCATCTTTTATTTTACAATCACTGGGTAATTGAAGACAACACGATCCAATGAAAAGAATAGTATTAATAGATGATGACGCTAGCATACTCGATGTATTCAAAATTGTATTTGAAAGAGCCGGTTATGAGGTAATCATATTTAATAACGGTGATCAGATATTGACTAACGATTTTGAAGAACCTGATATTTTTATTATTGATAAACAACTCAGCGGTGCAGACGGGCTTGATGTATGCCGGCATTTAAAAAGCAGGGAATCAAAAAGGAGTACACCCGTGATTATTTTTTCTGCAAGTACACACCTGCGTAAATTTGCCAAGGAGGCCGGAGCAGACGATTTCATTGAAAAGCCTTTTAAAACGAAGGAATTATTGGGACTTATAGAAAGGCAACTGAGCAAGAGTTTACCATAGGGGCGCGGATTGTGAATGATAAGTAAGCTCTTATCTGTCACACCTCAAAAAGAAAACATGAAAATCCCAACACCAGTACACGAAACCAACTTGGAAGAAATGCTGAACGATTGCAGTATTGACGCGATCATAGCCATCGATCATGACAACAAGATAATTGCCTGGAACACGATAGCGGAGAAAATCCATGGTAAGTCAAAATATGAAGTTATCGGCAAAGACCTGTTGGATATCATATCATCTATAAGCGAAGACGAGGAAAGTGTAAAGGCGATTCAGCAAGCTAAGAACGGGATCAAAAGCTTTGTCCCGGCATCAAAAAATTACTATTACCGGATACATGCCGAAAATCATTTCATTCCATTAAAAGAAGGGAACAGGGTCGTAGGGGTAATGAATCTTGTGCATGATGTGGCGCATCGCATAAAAGCAGAGGAACAACTGCAATACCTGAACGATGAACTTTCTTTAATAAACAAAGAGCTGCAGCGCCGTAATACAGAATTGCTTTCGTTAAGCAGGGTTGCCAGCCACGATTTAAAAGAGCCCTTGAGAAGAATATACAGTGCGGTGGAAATGATTATCACAACGGATGCAAAGCAGCTTTCCAACAGCGGCAAAGCGCATTTGCGGAGAATTCAATCGGCAGCACAAAGGATGGGCTTGATCACCGATGATCTACTTTCATTTACCAGCGTCGCTGAAATGGAAAAAACGTTTCTACCAGTGGATTTGAATGCGGTACTTGAGGATGCGAAGAAAAAACTGGAGACGATCATTAACCAGAAAAATGCAAAGATTACTTCAGACCAGTTGCCTGAAATCACCGGTAACTACGAATTGCTGGTACAACTGTTCAAGAATATCATTCATAATGCACTAAAGTTCCAGAAGGACAAGGCGCCGGAAGTTACGATCGTCCTGGGTAAAGGGATTTTGGAAAATGAGCCCTGTTGGTTGGTTAAGTTTATTGACAATGGCATCGGGTTTAATCAACAGCATGCAGAGGAAATATTTAATCTTTTTACAAAGCTAAATCCTGATTCTGATTTTCGCGGCAGTGGAATGGGTCTTGCCGTGAGTCAAAAAATTATCGAAAGGCACAGCGGCTATATACAAGCTTATAGCGAAGAAGGACGCGGAACACAGATCTGGTGCTATTTCCGGAGTCATTGACGGTAACACCTTTTTCGATAGCTGCCCGCAGGTTTGCTAAGTGATGCTGGAGAAAGTTAAAACGGGATCATGCGGTCTCCCCGTCTTTCAGGAGCGATCGCGATCATTTATTTTTAACTCATTTACCAGATATTATAATTCCGCCGGCTCCTTTTGCTGCTTAAATATGCTTCAATTTTTTCTTTGTGATCACCCACAATTTGTCTTGCAACGTTCACATCTTCTTCGGTGACATGGAGCTTACTTATCAACTCATTCGTTTCTTCGCTCGAATTACGCTGCACATCACCTTGCCCAGAAGTGATTTTAGTTTCTTCCTTTGCCATTTTATTAAAATTTAATGAAACTTCCTGCGATAAGCCGCGCTGGGAAAGAACACCCATAGGAGTATGAATTAATTCAAAAAAATTGTGCCAAAGAGAAATGGGGCAGAGGCGTGCCACTGTTGACCTTGTTATAAATCATTCAACTTTTTCTTTCCCTGCCCTCCGCGGGTCATTGAAATCACAATGGAAAGCCGTCAACAAATAGCAGGCTTAGAAGAGCTGAAGCGCAACAAGCTGGCTATTTTTTTGCTTCGCCTATGCTATGAAATCAGTCAAAGTAATTATTGAAACGCCCCGGGGCAGTACGGAGAAGTATTCTTATGATGAAAAAATTAAATTATTTGTGATGAAAAAAATCTTGCCTGCAGGCATGGTTTTTCCCTATGATTTCGGGTTCTTTCCAAATACCAGGGGCGGCGATGGGGATCCTGTTGACGTATTGGTGATCTGTGAATTCAAGAGTTTTCCCGGAT
>DASXOT010000280.1:0-2418 GCA_036494065.1 Chitinophagaceae bacterium | reverse complement strand
AATAATGATACCTGGCTTCCAATGGAATTTTCAATTTCCTGGATGGTAATACCTGTAACAACGGAAATAACAATCTTACCAGGGGTAATTTCTTTGCGAATGGCCTTTAACAGCTCCAATGTTTGAAATGGCTTAACCGCTAAAATGATAACATCCGATTTTTTTACTGCGGCATTATTATTGTCAGTGATATTTATACCCAATGCCTTTAGTGGATTGATCGAAATATTTCGTCGGGTAACTACTATTTCAGCCGCTTTGCTGAATTTACTTTTTAGTAGTCCTTCAGCAATGGCAGTCCCCAGGTTTCCTGCACCAATGATGGCTATACTTTTATTCATCAGTTAATTTTTTTAAACTTGTGCTAGTAAATATGCCACACACCAAACTTTATCCACTGGTATTCGCTATCCTTTGCCTTTTATCAAGCGCTTGCCGCAACAGCGAAAGCGGTGGTAAAAATAGCAATACTACTTTAAAATCTGCCCCCGTTGATACCCCGGGCTCGAAAATGACTCCCTCAAAAACAATTGCCGAAAACATATCGAACGACTCTGCTTTTGCGATGTTATCAGCATCACTGAAAACAACCAACCTCTATGATATGCTTTCAAAACCTGGCCCCTTTACTTTTTTTGCGCCCCGAAATATCGCATTTACCAAGCTACCCGACGGAATGCTTGAAGGGTTAATAAATGATCGTAAAAACGATCTCGCTAATATTTTAAGTCATCATATTGTGGCGGGTCTCATTCCAAATGGCGAGCTAACCCAAAGTCAAAAATTAAAAACAGTTGCGGGTGAAGAACTGATTGTGACCGAAAGAAATAACGAAATCATTATCAATGGGGTGAAGATAAACAGCCATGGCATTCAAGCAAAAAATGGGATGGTCTACATAATCGACGACCTATTTTTCCCAATCAATCAAACACCGGGTGCTTATTGATCAATAATATCTATGGCTTAAGAGAAAATTTAGCACGTAAGTTTTTATACCGTCCTCGAGAGAGAAAAAAGCATCTGAATATCCCGACTCGTGTAACTTATTCATCTCAGCCTGCGTGAAATATTGGTATTTATCGCGAATGTCCGCCGGCGTATCTATGTATTCAATCCTGGGTTCAAGTTCCATACTCGCGAAAATGGCCTGGGCAAGATCATTGAAACTCCTGGCTTTTCCCGTACCCACATTATAAATCCCGGAATTTAAAAGATAGTCTTCCGAGGTCTGACGTCCAACATCTGACGACCGCTTATTCATTATCCAGTACATAATCTTAACAACGTCATCTGCATAAATAAAATCACGAAGCTGTTCTCCATCCTTATACCGGGGATTATGCGAGCGAAATAATTTTACTTTTCCCGTTTTCTTAATTTGATTAAACGAGTGAAATATTACGCTAGCCATTCTTCCCTTATGATATTCATTGGGGCCGTAAACATTAAAGAATTTTAATCCAGCCCAAAAAGGAGGGCGGGTATGCTGCTTCAAAACCCATTTGTCGAATTCGTTTTTAGAAACTCCATAAGGGTTAAGCGGCCGCAATTTTTCAATAAGATCATGATCATCGCTATATCCAAATACGCCATCGCCATAAGTAGCCGCAGAAGAAGCGTAAACAAGGGGAACATTTTTTTGAATGCAGAGGTTCCAAACCCGTTGCGAGTATTCAACATTTAGCCTTTGGTGGATGCTATAGTCAAATTCAGTAGTATCCGTTCTTGCTCCTATATGAAAAACGAAATCGATCTTAACATCAACATGTTCAAGCCAATTAAATAATTCGTCCCTTTCAACGCGTGCAACGATTTTTTTATCGATATAGTTCAGCTTCTTTTCCTCTTTTGTGAAGTCGTCAACAATAATGATGTTATTGTAGCCTTTGCGGTTCAAATAGCCCACAAGACAACTACCGATAAATCCGGCGGCCCCTGTAACAATGATTACTGCATTCCGATCCATATAATTATCGTCAACGATTAAATTTGTTTACACCGCTCAAATCGGAGAATGTGCCGAGCCAGCTTCTTCGCGGGATAAGTAATTTTCAATGGCTAAATCATACCTGTCTTTCCACCAGTCAATAGTACCCCAAAACTCTCCGTCTACTACCACTTCTCCGGTTGAAACGACTCCAATCTTTTCATAAGGAAAATCATGGAGGAAATTTTCAAACTCCTTCACCTTATCAATTGTCACCGTTACTACTACGCGACTCTGTCCTTCGCCAAATAAAAAAGCGTCTTTGCGAATTGAATTTTTTGTTTGGACTGAAAATCCCAGGTCACGATTGAATCCACTTTCGCAAAGCGTAACAAATAACCCGCCCTCACTCACATCGTGTGCCGATCTTATGAATTGCCGGGCCATTAGTTCGAACAACTTTCTTTGCAAGTCATATTCTTTATCCA
>DASXOT010000279.1:0-2182 GCA_036494065.1 Chitinophagaceae bacterium | reverse complement strand
AAATAAGTCTTGTAAGTCTCATCCCCTTTTATTGATGCTAATAGTTCTACCATTAGCGAGAAAAAAGGCGGTTGTGAACGGCTGATATAATAGCTGCGATTGCCGTTTGGAATATGACCGTACGTATCAATGAGGTAGGCAAAATTTTTGACCATATTCTCAATCATGTCCGTGCGGCCACTTTCTTTCAAACCCAGCATAGTAAAATAGGAATCCCAGTAATAGATCTCTCCAAACCGGCCTCCAGGAACAATATAAGGATATGGCAAAGGGAGCAGTGAACTGCCGTTTATATCACTGTCGGCGTCGCGCTTTAAAACATTCCACAGGTTTTTTATGTGCTCTACTACATCTTTTTCTTTCGTGGTGTAGTTTGATTGTGGAGGTTTGGGAGGAATAAAATTGTCCAGCACAAATTCGTCGAGTTTAAACCGAATTGACGGGTTATTTTTCATTGCCAGGTAATCTTTTACGATCGCCTGCGGGTTTCTTTTGGGAATGCAGTCGGCAAATGTTTTACTATCAGGAAACACGTGGCGCATCTGAACATCAGTAAACAACTCGCCATATATTTCGGCAGGTGTTTTTACTTCTTTCTGTGCCAGCGCACTAAAAACAAAAGCAAGGGCAAGCAGTATCGCTGTAAATTTTTTCATGCTTCTAAGATAAATGAAAGGAATTGCATGAAAAAAGCCGCTTCTTTAGAAAGCGATATGCGAGTGTAAAACGTGATTCGGGTCAATGGTCATTAGTCAGTTGTCATTGTTTGTAGCAGCTACCATCAACAATTTGTTCGGTTTGTAAAACATGTGACCAGCCGCCATAACAAAATTGGCCATATACGCGACCGCACAGATGATTGCGAGAGGTATTACTAATAACCATTTCCTTTTCCAGGGAGCTCGGAACAAACCGACAATGATCATTAATAAAAATAAAACGCGGAATATCCAGCGCCACTTGTATAAAAAATAAGCAAGATCAATGCTATTCATTTGCTGGCTGCCCGGCATAGACATAATGAAATAGACATTTGCTATCTCGAACAATAAGAGGCCAATTATGCCAATCCAAAAAAACTTTCTCATAATAATTTTTTTAAAATCTAAAAGTTTCCTCTTGTAGAAACAAGAGAGGATTTTAGCACGATGTGCTTGCAATTATGAAAGATATTCTATGACGAATTAAAAATCCATTCCCAATGACACAGTAAAAGTTCTTCCGTCGACAGGTAAAATGCCGGGACCGGGATAAATAGTTATTCGTCGATTGAAATATTTTTCGTCAGTGAAATTATTGATCGTTGCACCCAAATGATATTGCCGAACTAAAAGTGCTCTCTCGTAGAGACGAAGGAAGATTTTAGTTTGCTATGCTTGTTAAAGATCTTGTCTGCCTTCGGCGCTGTTTCGGCAAATGAATTTTTAAAAAACTAACGGCCTCCTCCGTGGAAACGGAGGAGTTCTTTTAGTCTTTATGCTTGTAAGAAGTTCAAATTCTTAAATAATTTTTTATTGAATTATTTTAAGGCCAGCTTGTTGACTGGCCATTTTGAAACGATTCTTTTTTCCGCAACCAGCCACAACGCGAGTAACACACCATAGCTCCCACCTCGCTCAACCCACTCGAACAATTCATAGTGGGGATAAAAAAACTCACTGATCATCTTCCATAAAAAAACAACAAACACCATTGAACGAATTGGTCGGATCAAAATGGCAAATGCCGCGAGTATCTCCATCATTCCAATTATCTGGGCTGTTTGCGCGGGATTAGAAAATCCGATCGCTGTATACTGATCAATCAGTCCTTTTTTCATGACGAGATTAAGGCCGCCGTGGCCCAGCACCAGGAGAAAGGCAAGAATTCTTAAACAAAATGATAGCCTTATCAATGTCTGTTCTGAAAGTTGCGTATCAGGCTTTATACGTGTAAAACAATCTTTGAAATTTTTAGGAATTCCGGACAAAATCAATAAGGCCAGTGGAGCGCCATAATTGCCCGCACGTTCTATAAATTCAGAAAAAGGTTCTCCTGAAAGTGGCCTAAGCAATGCCGTGGTAAAACCCCAGATCACCAGCCATGCTGGAAATATCCTGAACGGATAGATTAATATCAAGACGCCAAACAGCAAATCGAATGATCCGACTATTGGCATTAATTGATATGAAAGAGCATGGCT
>DASXOT010000278.1:0-2923 GCA_036494065.1 Chitinophagaceae bacterium | reverse complement strand
CGGCCAGGTCGTAGATAAACTAGTGGGCGCGCAACCCAAGGGAAATTTTGTCAAGAAAATCGAAGCTCATTTATAATATTTGGCTGATTAAGAAAAAGACCCTGCTCTTTTGAGTGGGGTTTTTTGTTGGACACATGGTGGTAAATTGTGAATTGGCAATTGTGAACGGCTGTACGCTCAGTTATGAATAATCAGTATACTCATCACTCATTATTGTCAATGCGGCGTCATTTCAATTGCCTTTGCTTCTCCAACCTCGCTACCGGATACAACATGTTTATGCTTAAAAAGGATGGTGAACAAAACAGCAATAACCAATGCATAGATCGCGAATGTTTGCCATATTCCGTGCCAGTTGCGAGTGCCATCCGCCGCAACAAAATATCTGTTAATGATATATCCGCTTACTTTACTTCCCAGCCACGCTCCCACCCCGTTCGTCATCATCATAAATAAGCCTTGCGCGCTGGATCTGATGACAGGATTTGTATTTGTTTCAACAAATAATGAACCCGAGATGTTGAAAAAATCAAAAGCCATCCCATAAACGATGCAGGACAGGATGATCAAAGCCGTACCCGAAGCACTGGGATCGCCGTATGCGAATAGTCCGAACCGGAATACCCATGCCAGCATTGCCAATAACATTACTTTTTTAATACCGAATTTTTTAAGAAAAAAGGGAATGGTAAGGATAAATAATGTCTCAGACATTTGGGATATCGATAAAATGATCGTTGAATACTTAACAACAAAAGAATTAGCGTAGGTAGGTATGCTATGAAAATTATCGAGGAAAGAATCGCCATACATATTGGTTAGCTGAAGCGCGGCACCCAGGAGCATGGAAAAAATAAAGAATAAGGCCATTTTATAATCAGCCAACAATTCAAAAGCTTTCAATCCCAGTTGCTCTATCAATCCTGCTTTTTTAGAAATAGATTTCGGAGGTGGACATTTTGGAAGCGTAAATGCAAATACCCCCAGGATAATCGCCGCAATAGCACCGATTATGAATTGATTGCCATTTGCCTTACTGCCCGTAAGATTTGTAGCCCACATCGCAGCAATAAATCCAACAGTCCCCCAAACACGAATCGGTGGAAACACTTTTACTACATCAAAGCCATTTCTTTTTAAAATAGTGTAGGCGATAGCATTTGATAAAGAGATAGTGGGCATATAACAGATCATCGCAGCGAAAATCATGTAATAAAATGTATCCGGATCATTGACACGGGGTACATAAAATAATACACATCCATAAGCGATATGAAGAATTCCGTAAAGCTTCTCGGCATTTACCCATTTGTCGGCTATTATCCCTGTAAGCGCAGGCATAAAAAGAGAAGCCAATGCCAATGTGGAGAATATCGCACCAAATTGAGGAAACGTCCAGCCTTTTGCGTTTAAACAATAAGTACCAATTGTAATTAACCATGCGCCCCAAACAAAGAATTGCAAAAAACTAAGGACAGTTAATCGAAGTTTAATATTCATTGCTCTTCTTTTAATTAAAAAACTTGCAACTGCCTATGTCTGCAAATAAGCGATTAAAGCCAACCAAATAGCATTTCGAAACGATTAGGGAAGATAGGAATTTTAGAACTATTTTTTTGCCCACTATCCCTCTGGAACATCGACTAAAATCTTTACCGGTTTAAACCCTGGAAAGTATTTCAGGTCAATGATATTCGGTAATAATTTCCATAAACCTGTGATTATTTACTATCATTGTAACCGTTATTTCTAATAAGCCATACATTAAAAATTAAAACGAGTCCTTTGAAGAAACGTATCCTCGTCCCAACGATTCTTTTTTCATTCTGTCTCATCACAGCAGCGGTAAAGGCCCAGGATCAGCCGCTGAAGACATTGGATACACCTCAGCGGAAGGGTCACATTAGGATTCAGCGTTGCTCAACAATGGAAGCTTTGCAGGAAGCTATCAAAAAAGATCCTTCACTACCTGAAAAATGGAGGATCGAGGGTGAGCGACAATACAATCTTTATCTTCAACGACAACAGCAAATAAGTGCCCGCGCACTTAATACAAATGCAAATCCCATCATTATTCCCATTGTGTTTCACCTGGTAGATGATTCATCAACACTCGCAGGCATTGCGGACCGCGATATTATAGAACAGGTGGAAATACTAAACAAGGACTACAATGGTAGTAAGATGAATAGTTATCTCAATGTTATCCCACCTGAAATAGCCGCAAGGATTGGAAAAATACCTGTAAAATTTGTTTTGGCGCGACGTGCTCCCAACGGTACCTTGACAAACGGTATAGAGCGCAGGGCCGGGGCGACTCCCGATCACGTGAGCATTAAGTCATTTGCTACCGGCGGTCTCGATGCATGGGACTCCAGCAAATATTTAAATGTCTGGTGCGGCACTTTCACCAATTCAGACGCGGGGCTGTTAGGAATTTCCACTTTCCCTTTCACCTCAGATGAAGGCCCTCAAGGCTGCGTCATTGGGATAAAAACATTGCCAATGGAAGGCAATATCTCAAGAAGTTACTACGCCGAATATTCGGAAGGATCAACACTCTCGCATGAGATAGGTCATTATTTTTATCTATGGCATACGTTCGGCGATCAATCTACATGTAATAACAACGATTTTCAAATTGAAACTGGATGGCCACTTCCGCTTGGTGCCGGACCCGAAGGAGATGATACGCCTGAGTCGAAAGGAACAGGTTCCAACAATTATGTATATGGCGACCCCAGCATGAATTATAATGATGGCTGTGCCGCTGAAAGTTTTGGAATCATGTATGGAAGTTTCATGAACTACTTTGATGATCGCGCTCTGTTTATGTTTTCCGATGGTATGAGAAAAAGAGTTGAAGGCTGCATCAATCTTTATCGCCCGGGGCTGTTGACAACAGATGGTGCTACACCTCCTG
>DASXOT010000277.1:0-6760 GCA_036494065.1 Chitinophagaceae bacterium | reverse complement strand
TACCTGCAATTAAAAAATATTGCCCGCATTGAATTGGGAGCTCAATCTTACACAGGGTCCAATGCTACAGATGGAAAGGAATCGGTAGGTATTTCCATCAGCCAGACGCCGGGTTCCAATGCGCGCCAGGTGATCATCGATTGTCAAAAAGTAATTGAAGATGCAGCCAAATCATTTCCTGCCGGAGTTAAGTTTTTATACCTCGTGAACATCAACCAGTTTCTCGACGAGTCTATTCATAAAGTATTGCGTACACTGTTTGAATGTTTTCTTTTAGTGTTTCTTGTAATTTTTATCTTCCTGCAGGATTTTCGTTCCACTATCATTCATGGTGTATCAGTACCCGTAGCTGTTACAGGAACTTTCTTTTTCTTATATCTCATCGGCTTCAGTATTAATCTTTTGACACTTTTTGCATTGGTACTTGCGATCGGTATCGTGGTGGACGATGCAATCGTGGTGGTAGAAGCGGTGCATTCAAAACTGGAAAGCGGGTATCGATCACCTATAAAAGCGGCAATCGATGCGATGAGCGAAATATCGGGCGCGATCGTATCTATTACACTAGTGATGGCTTCTGTTTTCTTGCCAGTGACCTTTGTGACTGGTTCCGCGGGTGTATTTTATAAACAGTTTGGTATCACGCTGGCAATCGCTATTATTATTTCAGCAGTAAATGCTTTGACCCTGTGTCCCGCACTCGCGGCTATGTTCCTGAGACCACCCACACATATAAAACAGGACGGAAAAAAAGGTATTCTCAAACGGTTCGGTGTCATATTTAACCACAACTACGATCGGGTCACGGCAAAATATACGCGTGTGATCAGTTATTTTTCGCATCACAAGGCTTTAGTCATTATTATCATCGCAATTTTTAGTGGCGTTTTTTATTTATTGATGAAATCCACACCTTCCAGTTTTGTTCCCGAAGAAGATATGGGAACCATTTTCATAAATATCAGTTTGCCGCCGGCTTCCAGCATGGAACGCGTAAAAGTTGTGGCCGATGAAGTAGACAGCATAGCAAGAACAGTTCCCCAGGTAGCCAACACCATGCGCACCTTAGGACAAAATTATATTGGCGGTACAGGCAGCGCGTACGGCATGGTGATCCTGCGATTGAAACCCTGGGACCAGCGCAAGAATGTAAGTAATAAAGATGTCATCACTGTCTTGACAAAAAAAACAGCCAGTGTCAAAGATGGTTCGATCGTTTTTATGTCACAGCCAACCATTACAGGCTTTGGGACAAGTGGAGGATTCTCATTGCAGTTACAGGATAAAGGTGGACACACGACGGATGAGTTTTACAAAGTGGCTACCAATTTTTTGGGAGCATTAAACAAAAGGGCGGAGATTCAATACGCAACCACTTCATTTAATCCCCGCTTTCCGCAATACCAATTAGATGTGAATGTTCCAAAAATTAAAGATGCCGGGGTAACAGTGACACAAGTATTGAATGCGATGCAGGTATTTTATGGGAGTGATTATATTTCCAATTTTACCGAGTTCGGTCAACAATACCAGGTAATAGAGCAGGCTGACACATTCTACACAGGAAGCCCCGAAGGACTCACAAAAGTATTTGTGCGTGGTGCAGATAGCTCTATGACTCCTATTTCAGAATTGATTTCACTGAAACGTGTATATGGCGCTCAAACGATGTCGCGATTCAATATGTTCTCATCCATTTCAGTGAGTGGTTCACCCAATAATGGTTACAGCACAGGACAGGCGCTGCTGGCCATTCAACAAGTAGCCTCGGAAACATTGCCCTCGGGTTATGGCTTCGAATATTCAGGCATCAGTCGCGAAGAGCAGAAAGCCGGCTCCCAAACGCTATACATTTTTATTCTGTGCCTGAGTTTTGTCTACCTGCTTCTCAGTGCTCAGTATGAAAGTTATCTTCTGCCCTTTGCTGTATTGTTGTCCGTACCGGTAGGTCTTTCCGGTGTGTATGTGTTTGCGAAAATATTTGGTTTGGATAATAACATCTACATGCAGATATCCCTGATCATGCTGGTAGGATTATTGGCTAAAAACGCGATCCTCATGGTGGAATTTTCCGTAGAAAGAAGAAGAAAGGGAATGGGATTGGTGGAATCAGCGATTGAAGGAGGCAAGGCTCGTTTACGCCCAATACTCATGACTTCTTTCGCATTCATTTTTGGGTTGATGCCTTTGATGTTTGCTACAGGTGCTGGCGCTCATGGCAATAGATCCATCGGCACTGGCGCGATCGGCGGAATGTTATTCGGCACCTGCTTAGGCGTTTTCGTGATCCCTGCACTCTACATTTTGTTTGAAGGACTCCAGGAAAAACTGCGTTCAAAAAAACCTAACTATGATGAGTTCGAAGAAGAAGAGGAACAAAAGCAATAGGAATGCGCTATATCTTTTTTTCCTATTATCATGGATCATGATAGTGACTTCGTGTCACGTCCTTCATCCCTATGAGCGACCGGGCGGTGTAGCAGGTCAGGGTCTTTACCGGGATACAACAATTACTGACAGCACTACCATAGCTATCATACCGTGGAAACTATTTTTTGCCGACAGTTCTTTACAATCATTGATACAGGAAGGCATTAACAACAACTACGATCTGAAGATAGCAGTAGCGAGAATTCGCGAAGCAGAGGCCAACTATCACCAGGCTTACCTTGCTTTTTTTCCTTCAATAACAGGTAATGCAGATGCAACTATCAGCAACAATGCACAGAGCAATGTGTCAACAACCGGCACCAGCAAATCATTACAAACTTATCTGTCGTCAGGGTGGGAAATAGATCTCTGGGGAAAGTTAAGAAGTGCAAGACGTGCGCAATTAGCAGCATTGCTCCAAAGTGAAGCTTACAGGAGATCCGTTCAAAGTCAACTGGTGTCAAACATTGCCGCGGATTATTATAACCTGCTTGCTTACGACCAGCAATTAAAGATCAGCCTTCGAACTGTAGAAAATCGCAAAGAAGATATTATCACTACGCAAGCGTTAAAAGACGCCGATGTGCTCACTGGCGCGGCGGTGATGCAAAGCAATGCAAACAGGTATTCGGTGGAAGTAACTATTCCCGATATTAAAAGAAATATCAGGGAAACGGAAAATGCGATTTGTGTTTTAATCGGTCGCAATCCTGGCGCGATTGCGCGGGATAGCTTGCAGAATCAGCAGATAAACGCTGATCTTCGTACCGGACTGCCCACCCAGCTACTCTCCAATCGCCCCGATGTACAGGAAGCAGAATACCAGGTTCGTTATTATGCAGAATTGACAAATGTTGCCCGGACTTATTTTTATCCCTCTATTAATATCACCGGTGAAGCTGGGCTTTTTCAATCTGGTATATCACAATTTTTTTTCACACTGGCCGCGGGACTTACACAACCCATCTTCCAAAACGGACTCAATAAGCAACGATTGGAAGTGGCAAAGGGGCAGGAAGAAGAATATCTGTACACATTTGAACGAACCGTATTAAGTGCAGGACAGGAAGTATCTAATGCCTTATACGAATATCAATCTGCCAATGAAAAAATTGACACCCGCTCTAAACAACTATACTATCTCCAGAAATCCGTCGAATATACAAAGGAGCTGATGAAGTATAATTACAATACGAACTACACCGACGTGCTCACATCCGAACAAAATTATCTTTCAGCGCAACTCAGCAGCATTGATGACAAACTACAGCAGCTCCAGGCAATCGTGAGTTTGTATAACAGTCTTGGGGGAGGGTGGCGATGATGGTGAGTCGGTCGTAAGACGTGAGTCGGGAGTTCGGGGTCAGAAAATAATTATTGATCATTAATCATTTAGCTTCAAACTCGACTGCCGACTCACCTCTCACGCTCTCAGGCTTTCAATATCGATCACAAACCGATATTTCACATCGTTCTTCAACATGCGCTCATAGGCTTCATTAATATATTCCATGGGAATCACTTCAACGTCCGCAACAATATTTTTTTCAGCGCAGAAATCAAGCATCTCTTGCGTTTCCTTTGTGCCACCAATCATTGATCCGATGATGCTGCGGCGATTCTTGACCAATTCGAATGGATTAACAGGCGGATCTGTTTTGGGAAGCCCCACAACCAGCAGTTTACCATCCAGCGCCAGGAGTTTTAAATAAATTTCATAATCATGTGCAGCACTCACACAATCGACAACTATATTAAATTGACTCTTGAGTTTTTTCATCTGCTCAGCGTGATTACTCAATACAAAATGATGTGCACCGAGTTTACGCGCATCTTTTTCTTTCGAAGGTGAAGTACTCAGCATGGTGACCTCTGCCCCCATCGCTACAGCAAACTTAACCGCCATGTGACCAAGACCTCCCAAACCCGCCACGGCCACTTTATCACCGGGCTTTACGCCGGCATATCGGAGAGGTGAATAAGTAGTAATGCCTGCACACAAAAGTGGTGCAACACCGGCTAAGCTCAATTTATCCGACACGTGATAGACCCATCGTTCATCGCAAACGATCTTTGTACTATATCCGCCCTGTGCTACTGTCTTTCCATCCCTTTCATAATTGTTGTAAGTACCCGTCATGTCTTCCACGCAATATTGTTCTAAATAATTTATACATGGATCGCAGTGACGGCAACTGTCGATCATAACTCCAACACCGGCAGTATCACCAGCCTTGAACCCCGTTACATGAGTTCCAACTTTAATTACCTTACCGACAATTTCATGTCCCGGCACCATGGGGTACATTGATTCGCCCCATTCATCTCTTACCTGGTGCAGATCGGAATGGCAAACACCGGAAAACAAAATATCGACTAACACATCGTGATCGCGAAGCTCCCTTCTTTCGAATTGAAAGGGTTCTAATCGCGTTGTTGCGCTTTTGGCTGCGTATGCTTTTACAGGTATCATGTACTGGAATAATTTTAGAAATGAACGTAACGATTTTCATCAAAAATACGATCAGGTATTTCCCCGTGGTTAATTTTATTCCTAAACTCAAAAGTCAAAATTAAAAATTAAAAAAAGTGTAGCAGTAAAAATTAGGGAGGTCCACCCGGAGCTGGATTGAAAACGCTTTGAGTATCCGTACTTCGGTGGCAAATTTTATAAATTTAAAAAATTCCGTTTATGAGTTATCACCACTTCGAAATTTTTGATTGTAGATTTGCAACGTAGCAATTCCTTCTGCCTCACTCAATTTTTATCTATGACACACGTTATGCTGACACCAAAAAAAACGATGTTATTGCAAGTCTTTTTTTTGTTTATCGCCCTGTTTACTATTGCATCTCGTCATTGCTTCGCACAATCTTATTTACTTGCGCTCTCCAAGGGTGATCACACACTTGCGATCGTCGATCCCGTGACGCTGAAAGTTTTGGCCCGTGTTCCGGTGGGACAGGATCCCCACGAAGTGGTTGCATCGGCGGATGGCAAAATAGCCTATGTCTCAAATTATGGCGGAGGTCATTTCCATGAGCTCAACGTTATCGATCTTGTTAACCAGAAAGCATTATCGGCAATTGATACAAGGCCTTTATTTGGGCCACACGGACTGACATTTGTCAATGGCAAAGTATGGTTTACCGCTGAAGGTTCAAAAGCTGTAGGGAGTTATGATCCTGCAACATCTCGCCTCGACTGGAGCATGGGAACCGGACAGAATCGTACACACATGTTATATGTAACGACAGACGCTAAAAAGATCTATACTACCAATGTTGATGCAGGAACTGTCAGTTTCCTGGAATATGTATCGCTTCCGCCACCCCGAGGTCCCGGTGGTCCTGGCGGCCCGGGCGGTCCTGGTGGACAGCCACGCATGGATTGGAGGGAAACCGTAGTACCGGTATCAAGAGGTTGCGAAGGTTTTGACGTGTCACCCGACGGGCGTGAGCTATGGACTGTATCCGCTGATGATGGAAGAATTTTTATCATCGATACGGCTACAAAAAAAGTCAAGGCCACGATTGATGCAAAGGCTTTAGGCGCCAACCGGCTCAAGTTTACTCCCGACGGCAAATATGTTCTCATTTCAAGTTTACGCGATGGCCATCTCATCATTTATGATGTCGCATCACGCAAAGAATTCAAACAAGTGGAAATTGGTCATGGAGCTGCCGGCATCGAAATGGAACCAACCGGCAAACGTGCCTTTGTGGCTTGCACGCCGGATAATTATATTGCCATCATCGATCTTACCTCATGGCAGGTCACTGGTCATATTGACGTAGGCGGCGGCCCCGATGGATTAGCATGGGTAGGACGCTAACGGTAGGAAGAATATCTTATACTGAGGAAGTAAATGTTTTGCTTTTTCTCAGTGATTCCAGGTGCTTTCCATGTATTCCGTGCCTCCGTGGCAAAATCTAAAAAAAACAAAGATGCGTGTAATGTTTTGGCAGGAAAACATGCTGTGCTAAAAATCCATTTCAAAAATTGTCTGAGGCCCCACAACCCAATTATACTGGGGAAGTAATGTTTTGTTTCTCCTCAGTGATTTTAGGTGCTTTCCGTGTATTCCGAGACTCCGTGGCAAAATCTAAAAGAAACAAAGATTCGTATAACGTTTTGAAAGGAAAACATGCTGTGCTAAAAATCCATTTCAAAAATTGTCTGATGCCCCACAAACAAAATTATACTGGGGAAGTAAATGTTTTGTTTCTCCCCAGTGATTCCAGGTGCTTTCCGTGTATTCCGTGACTCCGTGGCAAAATCTAAAAAAAACAAAGATGCGTGTAATGTTTTGACAGGAAAACATGCTGT
>DASXOT010000276.1:0-2888 GCA_036494065.1 Chitinophagaceae bacterium | reverse complement strand
CAGCCTGGGTCAACGCAGGCGCACCCGATCTTACAAAACTCATCAACAAAGAATTCTCTCCCGACGATCTGAAAGAATTTGAAAATCTGGATAAGGCATGGCGAGATCGTGGAAACAGCGACGAGCTGTGAGCCACGAGCTGTGGGCTGCACGTTTCAAACTACAAGCCGCAAACCAATACAGCTTAATGTATAATAGTTCATTTTTAATTATCTTCCGGTAGTAGATGAAAGTGGATAGATGATATGTAAGTGACAGCTCAGCTGTGAGCCTTGAACCTTTAGCCATAACCATGAATAGCATATAGCTTGCAACTACCAGCCCGCGGCTCGTGGCTCAAAGCTCGCAGCCGTCAGTTATCTTTGCAGCTTTATAAACTGAATGATGGTACAAACTGAAAAAGCTGTGATCCATAATTTTAACGCTGGTCCCTCTATTCTTCCCCAGGAAGTCTTTGAAGAGGCAAGTCATGCGATCCTCGATTTTAATAATTCAGGTCTTTCTATTCTTGAAATTGGTCATCGTACGCAGTTGTTCCAGGAAGTAATGGACGAATCGAAAAGTCTTGTGAAGGAGTTAATGGCGCTGACCGACGACCAGGAAATTTTATTCCTTCATGGAGGGGCAACCACGCAATTCATGCAGGTGCCGATGAACCTTTTGAATGAAAATGAAATTGCAGCCTATACCGATACCGGCGTATGGGCCTCGAAGGCAATTAAAGAGGCAAAAATATTTGGGCACGTGGATGTTGTCTGCAGTGGAAAAGAATCCAACTATAGAAGTCTTCCGAAAAATTTCAATGTAAGCCCTACTTCAAAGTACCTCCACATCACCACAAATAATACAATCTACGGAACACAATGGCAGGACGTTTCGATATTTTTTAATAAGGAAGTTCCGCTGGTAGCAGATATGAGTAGCGATATCCTGAGTCGCCCGATTGATTTCTCAAAATTCGACTTCATCTATGCCGGTGCTCAAAAAAACCTGGGAACAGCCGGCGTAAACCTCGTAATTGTAAATAAAAACATCCTGGGAAAGGTGAGCCGTTCTATTCCTTCCATCATGGATTATCGCAACCACATTGAAGCTGGTTCATTATTAAACACGCCGCCGGTTTTTGCGGTATATGTTTGCCTGCTCACATTAAGATGGCTGAAAAAACAAGGTGGAGTGACGATGATGGAGAAAATAAATAATGAGAAAGCAAACCTGTTTTACAGTGTACTCGACAGTCTTTCCATTTTTAAAGGACCTGTTGCAAAAGAAGATCGCAGTAAAATGAATGCCGTTTTTATTATCGAGGATAGCAAACTCGAAAAAGAGTTTTTGGAATTGTGTAGGACAGAAGGAATGATCGGTGTAAAGGGGCATCGCCTATCCGGCGGCTTCCGGGTATCGATGTACAATGCGCTTCCATTGAAAAGTGTTGAAACCTTAACCGATCTAATGAAAGAATTTGCCGGGAAAAAAGGATAATCTTCAATTTCAACGTCAATTGATTAATGGCTATTATTAGACCCTTCAAAGCTCTTCGTCCGACAACAGAACTCTGTAAACAGGTAGCATCAAGGCCTTATGATGTGCTGAATAGCGAAGAGGCAAGAGTTGAAGCAAAGGATAACCCTTATTCCTTTCTCCATATTACCAAATCTGAAATAGATCTTCCTGCTTCTATCGATAGCCATAGTAAAGTTGTTTATGAAAAGGCTAAGCAAAATCTCAACGAATTCATTCACAAAGGCATTTTATCCAGGGAAGAAAAAGACTGTTACTACATTTATCAGTTAACAAGGAATGGCAAAAGCCAAACGGGACTCGTGTGTATTTCGTCAATAAATGATTATTTCCATGACGTTATAAAAAAGCATGAATTAACACGGCCTGAAAAAGAGAAAGACAGGATTGATCACATGCTGACCATTAGGGCGCAAACAGGAAATGTTTTTCTTGCTTATCGTGATGTGGCCGAAGTAAACGACATCATTAATCAATGGAAGGTCTCACATAAACCAGTTTATGACTTCCGGGCAGACGATGACATTCAACATTCAATATGGATTGTGAACCAGGCAAACACAATCGAGTCCATTTCGAAATCATTCTTTGAAAAAGTTCCGTGCACTTATATCGCTGATGGCCATCATCGCGCGGCTTCGGCCGCTAAAGTCAGCAGGAATCTCAGCGAAAATGAGAATGCACAATATTTCCTGACCACTATTTTTCCATCTTCAGAATTGGCTATTCTCGACTACAATCGCCTTGTAAAAGATTTAAATAACCTTACGCCGGAAGAGTTTATAAAAAAACTTGAAATTGATTTTAGCCTGGCACAATCAGAGTTGGCGGTTTCACCTACGCGCCTGCATCAATTCGGCTTATATCTTGATCATCAGTGGTACAAGCTTGAATCAAAAACAAATAGTTTTTCAACTGATCCGATTGGTATTTTGGATGTAACGATCCTTTCTAATAATATACTTGATAAAATACTTGGGATAAAGGATCAGCGAACAGATAAAAGAATTGACTTTGTCGGAGGCATTCGCGGTCTTGGCGAACTGGAAAAAAGAGTTGACAGTGGAGAAATGAGATTGGCGTTTAGTCTTCACCCAGTCACTATTTCGCAGTTATTTGAAATTGCTGACACCGGGAATGTGATGCCACCGAAGAGTACATGGTTTGAACCAAAACTCAGGGACGGGTTACTGACACACAGTTTTATTTAATGAATTTTCGATTTGTTAATTTGGAAATGGTGCTCTGCAAGAGCGATTGTTTGACTTAATTTGCACTGATGAAAAAATACTTACTGATTTTTAGTTGCATTTTCCTGTTGAATGCGATGGTTATTGGTCAGACTGATGATCCAAAAACTCTGCATG
>DASXOT010000275.1:0-3909 GCA_036494065.1 Chitinophagaceae bacterium | reverse complement strand
TTTTTTTACAAAGCGAAAATTTGAAATGCACCCGTTTGCAATTGAATTACTTTTTTCTATCTTTATGAAGCGATGAGATCAAGCCGGCTGATACAGAAAAGTTTCGCGATCATTTTCTTATTGCTGTTTTTGCAAAAAATCGGCCTTGAACTCTATTTCCACAACTGGCTTCACACAAGTCACTCCAAACAAATCGCGCCATCTCAATCACATGACAGGATCGTAGTAAGTTATTCCTGTAATTGTATTGATGATTTTTCCGCCCCTTTTACTGAGCACACGGAGAATATTACTATATCGACTCAAACAGCCAGGTTTGAATATACTCCGTCCTACCAATCTTTAATACCTCTTTCTTCGACATTTTTTTTCTCATTGAGAGCTCCTCCTTTCCTTTCATGATTTTTTATTCTGAATTGATCTGAACATTCATATTGAATGTTTAACCATTTGCAGCTTTTCATCAAAAAAAATATGTCATGAAGAAGGCAATCTTACTTACCATAATAGGGTTAACTATATATACAATAAGCTATTCGCAAAAAAAAGCGATGAATATCCTTGCGGGGAAAATTAGTGATGAAAAAACGGGAGCCCCTATTCCCGGGGCCACCATCATTATCCCTGATATCAGGATCAATGTTGTTGCCGACAACAATGGTGTTTATAAAACTCCCGGTATTCCGACGGGCAACTATTTGGTTGAAGTCACATCAGTAGGATATAAATCGGTTTCTGATAATATTTCTTTCACGGGGAATATTACGCACGATTTTAAATTAGAAGAGAATTTTACTGAGGCGAGTGAAGTCGTGGTAACAGGGTTATCGCAAGCTACACAGATCAAGCGAAATCCTGTGCCGATCATTTCCGTGGGTCATGATTACCTGGTAAGCAATTTAAGCACCAATGCGATCGATGCTATTTCGAAATTGCCAGGGATACGTGCAGTTACTACGGGTCCCAATATATCAAAGCCATATATACGAGGCCTTGGCTTTAACCGCATTCTCACACTGTATGATGGAGTTCGGCAGGAAGGACAACAATGGGGCGATGAACATGGAATCGAAGTAGACCAGTATGGAGTTCAAAAAGTAGAAGTGATAAAAGGGCCCGCCAGCCTGAGTTATGGCTCTGACGCATTAGCAGGTGTTATTAATCTTATTCCTGTTTCGCCTGCGCCTGAAGGGAAAACGCTGGGTGACATAACTACGGATTACCAGACAAACAACAAATACGTTGGCGGTTCTGCCATGCTTAGTAGTACACATAACGGTTTTGAATGGATGGGCCGGATTTCTCATAAGCAGGCAACTAATTACACTGATAAAGTTGACGGTCGTGTGTTCGAGACGGCATTTAATGAAACCGATGCAAGTGGTTTTTTAGGACTGCATCGCCACTGGGGCTATTCAACGCTCAATTTTGTTTTGTTCAATGACTTGCAGGAAATACCTGACGGAAGTCGTGACAGCGCAACAAGAAAATTCACGAGACAAATCAGCGAAGATGACACCACTCGCCAAATTGTTTCAGACGACGATCTGAAGTCCTATAAGATTGAACATCTTCATCAACTGGTGCAGCACTACAGGGTCTATTGGAACAACAATTTTATTTTAGGCGGTGGAAGTCGTGTTTCTGTTAATGTAGCTTTTCAAAGAAGCGTTCGCAGGGAATTTAGTCACCCTGTATTGTTTGATATCCCGGGATTATATCTCAAGCTTAACTCCTACAATTATGATATTAAATATTATCTGCCCGAGTTTAATAATTGGATAGTTACTACGGGTATCAATGGAATGTATCAGACCAATGATGTGACCGGTGGAACTGAATTCGTCATTCCTTCCTATCATCAATTTGACCTGGGTCCTTTTTTATCGGCTAAAAGAACCTTCGGGAAACTGGACTTCGCCGGAGGTCTGCGATATGATATACGGACATTTAAGAATTTTGCCCTTTACAGTGCGCCAAGCCCTTCAACAGGGTTTGATACACCTGTTCCGGCAGGCAGTGCCGGAGCCGACACAATTTTTTCAAATTACAGTAAAACATTTTCAGGTATATCCGGGAGTGCGGGATTAACTTATAATTTTAATGATCGGTTTTCAATTAAGGCGAATATTTCACGTGGTTTTCGCGCTCCCAATATTTCGGAGATATCAGCGAATGGTGTTCACCCGGGAACAAATATCTACCAGTTAGGCAATCCTAATTTTAAACCTGAATTCAATTTGCAGGAAGATGCCGGTCTTTTGTATTCATCAAAGCAGGTAGCATTCACACTTGATGTCTTCAATAACAGCATCCAGAATTATATTTTTAACCAGAAACTTGTCAATCCTGACGGCTCTGATCTTATTCTTGTTCCCGGTAATCAAACCTTCCAGTTCCAGGCTGCCCGCGCCCACTTATATGGCGGCGAAGTAAGTCTCGATATTCATCCCGTAAAGAACATTCATTTTGAAAATAGCTTTTCGGTAGTATATGGGGATAATAAAGGAGTAAAGGGAAAATCATTGAATCCACAGGCAAAATATTTACCGTTTATTCCGCCTGCTCATGGTGTTTCGGAGTTAAGATTTGATTTCAATGATAAGCCTGCACATATTATCAAAGGGTTTATAAAAACACAAGTGGAATATTATGTTTCACAGGATCGCGCTTATATTGAATTTGGCACCGAAACTCCAACTCCCGGCTATGTCCTTTTTAATGCCGGCATCGGTGGCACTATTACGACAAAAACGGGCAAGCCCATGTTCAGCGTGTACGTCATGGGTAATAACTTATTTGACAAGGCCTACCAGGATCATTTGAGCAGGCTAAAATATTTTACCTGGCAAACGGCTTCCGGTTACCAGGTACCGGCTCCAAATGGAGGTTATGGAATTTATAATATGGGCCGCAATGTTAGTTTAAAGATTGACGTTCCGTTGGAAATTAAATGATAAGTGATGAATGGTGAGTGATGAGTTGGTGGTACTCATCACTCATTACTGATCACTCATTTCGTATTGACAATTGCCCATTCACAACCCACCAGGTAGTGGGTCAGTCATGGTATGCAGGTAATCGCGGAGCAGAAGATGCCTGGGAGTGTATGAATGATGTCGCTGACAGACTAAAAAATAGAGTACAGTTAACAACCGACGGTCATAGAGCATATTTGATAGCTGTTCAAAATGCTTTTGATAATGATATTGATTTCGCACAATTGCTGAAAATGTACGGTGGCAGTGAAGGAACGCGCGATCAAGACAAGAAGTATTCACCGGCTGAGTGTACAGGCACAAAGAAAACAAGAATCGCAGGTGACCCAAATCTAAAATTTGTATCCACCTCTTATGTGAAAAGACAAAACTTAACTATGTGTATGCACATGAGACGATTCACTTGTCTAACAAATGCTTTCAGTAAAAAAATAGAAAACCAATTGTTACGCCATTGCCTTATATTTTGTGTATTATAATTTCCGTAAAATTCATAGCTCTTTACGTGTTACCCACGCGATGCAAGCTGGCCTAATTAAAAGCGTAATGAGCATTGAAGATATTGCTAACTTAGTAGCTGTTGAGTCACCGGCATGCCATGGTTCGTATAATAAAAAAGAAAAAAATTAAAACTTCACATTTATGGCGAAAAATTACCAGATTGTTTCGAGTGACGAAGGAGGTTTAATCAATTTGGAAAGAAGAGTTGACAATCTAATTAAAGAAGGATGGCAGCCAATCGGCGGTGTTTCTATAATTATTAGAGAAGTGAATCGTAAGGGAAATTTTGTTGAAAAAGGCGGCAAAAAAATCGTGGTCGGTTACCAAGCCATGATTTTAAAAACTGAGCTCGTATCAAAGACACAGTAAATTTCAAACTGACCTACTACCACCCACCATTCACAAGTTT
>DASXOT010000274.1:0-5688 GCA_036494065.1 Chitinophagaceae bacterium | reverse complement strand
TACAAAAAATTATTTGTGTATGTGGGTACTGAACATCCACATGGAGCACAACAACCAAAAGAGTTAAAATTTTAAAACGGCCTGGAGCCACCAAATAAAAGTTTCCTGGCTCCGAGCTTAAAATTACCTAAATGGAAAAGCAAAGAAACGGTGTAGGTCGTCGTAAAGAAGCTGTGACAAGGGTTTTCGTCTCAAAAGGAGATGGCAAGATCACAGTAAACGACAAGAGTTATAAAGAATATTTTCCTCTTGTTTATTTACAAAACCAGGTAGAGCGACCACTTAAGGCAATAGATGCCTTGAGCAAGTTCGATATAAAGATCAGCGCATCCGGGGGCGGTTACAAAGGTCAGGCCGAAGCAGCTATGTTGGGCATTGCCCGTGTGCTGATTGACCTGAATGCGGAGTTTCGTCCGGCACTGAAGGCAGCTGGACTTTTAAAACGTGATCCCCGCTCGGTTGAACGTAAAAAATTCGGCCACAAGAAAGCGAGAAAGAGCTTCCAGTTCAGCAAAAGGTAAGCTTTATGCCATAAGCTATAAGCTGCAAGTCTTAGGCTTGAGGCTTAGAGCCTACAGCTTGTAGCAAATAATATTTGAAAATAATTTTAAATGAGAATATGGAAAATAACCCTTCACTTCAGCAACAACTTTTAGATGCAGGCGTACATTTTGGACACCTGCGCAAGAAGTGGAATCCGAAAATGCTTCCTTACATCTTTGCAGAAAAGAAAGGAATTCACATTATAGATTTGAACAAAACCGCAGAATGCTTGCAGGAAACGGCTGCAATAATGAAGCAGATCGCGCGCAGTGGCAAGAAGATTTTATTTGTCGGCACGAAAAAACAGGCAAAGGATATTATAAATGAATGCGCACGTCGAGTGAACATGCCATTTGTAACTGAACGATGGTTGGGTGGTATGCTCACTAATTTCAACACCGTTCGTAAGAGCGTGAAGAAAATGCAGAGCATTGAAAAAATGCTTAGCGACGGAACCTTTGATAGCATTACAAAAAAGGAGCGCCTGACCTTGAGTCGTGATAAAGAAAAAATGGAAAAGGTCTTGGGTGGTATCGCTCAGCTCGGGCGCATTCCAGCTGCTTTATTCATTGTTGATATTGGCCACGAGCATATTGCGCTGGCTGAAGCAAAACGTTTGGGCATAACAACCTTTGGCGTTGTAGATACAAATTGTGACCCCAATAAAGTTGACTTTGCTGTTCCGGCAAATGACGACGCTACTAAGTCGATTGCTATTATCGCCAATTATCTTACTGCTGCCATTGCAGAGGGCTTGGCCGAACGCCAGGCGGCAAGAGAAGAAGAAGCAGAAGAAACGGGCGGAAGTGATGAGAATGAAAAAAAGGCTGCAAAATTGCTTGCCGAAGCTGAAGCAGAGGGACATCGCGGCGGACGAGGAAGAGGACCAGGAACCGGTGGTGGAGGTGGCGGATTCAGACGCAGAACTCCAGGCGGCGGAGGTGGTGGTCAAAGAGGTGGTGGCCGACGATAGTTTGCAAATCAATTGCCTTACTATCCAGGTTTGGATAGTAAGATTCCTGAATAGATCAATTATCAAATAAATTTTCAGAAGCGGCCTGCTGACTGAATACTAAATACTTAATAAATATGTCCACAGTAACAATAAGTGCACAGGATATTAATAAGCTGCGTCAAATGACGGGAGCCGGTATGATGGATTGTCGCAAAGCATTGACCGAAACAAACGGTGATTTCGAGGCAGCTATTGACTGGTTGCGCAAGCAAGGTCAAAAAGTAGCTGCAAAGCGCAGCGACCGTGAAGCCAAAGAAGGCGTAGTGATCGCAAAAACCACGGCTGATCAAAAAACAGGCGTTATTATTTGTGTTAGTTGCGAAACGGATTTTGTGAGCAAGAACGCCGATTTTGTTGCATTCGCCCAAACGATTGCAGACGCAGCGATCAGTAATAATGTAAAATCTCTTGACGAACTAAATAATGCCAGTGCCAATGGCGCAAAAGTTTCTGATCTAGTTAATGATAAACTGGCAGCGATTGGTGAAAAGATTGGGATCACTAAATTCGAAAGAGTAGATGCCCCCTATGTGGCTTCTTATATTCATGGCGCATACAGGATTGGTGTGTTGGTTGGCTTAAGCGAGGATGTATCCGAAGCGGGTAAAGATATCGCCATGCAGATTGCCGCTTTAAGCCCCGTTGCTGTAGATGCGGAAAGTGTACCTGCCGATATCATCGCGCGTGAAAAAGACATTGCCCTTGAGCAATTGAAAAATGATCCAAAGATGTCGGGAAAGCCTGCTGAAATGCTTGATAAGATCGCAGCTGGTAAATTGAACGCATTTTTCAAAGAACAAACTTTACTGGCGCAGGCATTCGTTAAAGATAGTGGTAAGACAGTAGGAGACTATCTCAAGTCAATAGATTCGAATCTGAAAGTCACGGAATTTAAGAGAGTAGCCTTAGGATGACCTCCACAGACTTGATTATAGAAAAATCCCAGGAGTTCGCCCCGGGATTTTTATTTTCAGCGAGGTTCAGTAAATTTAGTATGATAATCAAGCGTAGCAGGGTTGCAATGACCAACCGTGAAGATAAACCTACTACAAATTAATTATTGTCGACAGGAATACTTTGGTAGAAATTTATAAAATGAGTTTCTCGATTGCCTTGGCTGAAGATAATGCTGTAAACCGGAACACCTTCTTCCAGAAAATAAAGCAATTGGAGACCCTCAATATCCTGTTTGTTGCGGAAAATGGTCACGAATGCCTTGAGGCCCTAAAGGGACTCCCAGATAACAAGCTTCCCCAGGTTATTTTCATGGATATTGAAATGCCAGAAATGGATGGAATAGAAGCTATTTCTATCGCAAAAAGTCTTTATCCCCAAATTCATTTTATTGTATTAACAGTTTTTGATGATGACGACAAAATTTTTGAAGCTATTAAGGCGGGTGCATCCGGATATTTGATGAAGCATGAACCGGCGGCTGTTTTATATGACGCTGTCATAAATGTAATGGAGTATAGCGGTGCGCCGATGAGTCCCGCTATTGCACGAAAAGCATTGCGACTTTTAAGTCATACTGAAAAGATCAATGGCGAAACTCGGGGCTCCATCCCGGCAGCCATTAGCGAGAGAGAAAAGGAAATATTGCAATACACCGTCAATGGTTGGGATGCTAAAAGAATTGCCGTGGCTTTAAACATTAGCACTAATACAGTAAGAAAGCATGTCGCGAATATTTATGAGAAGTTGCATGTTCAAAGCAAGGCACAGGTTATACAAATGGCTCATAAGAATAGATGGTTTTAAAAATTAACTCTATAAAAAGGCCGCTTCAGATGAAACGGCTTTTTGCTTGAAAGGGAAACCAACTAAAGGAAAAGAAGGGTGACGAAACTCATATCAAATATTTTTCATTCAAAAATGCTTCAAGACGGTATTTGTGGCAATACATAATTTGTAGTAGTTTCAAAACATGGCTGTTCGCTATGTTATAACTGCTTATTTATTTCTTTTCGTTATCAATTGCCAGGGTCAAACGAAACTGATCGATAGCCTAAAAAAAAATGTTGCCGCCGAAAAAGATCCTGGTAAAAAATTAGATGCTATTTTCAGTTTGTGTGAGCAACGACAATCACTCCACACGGATACACTCGCGCATTATGCCGAAATGGCAAAAGAGATTGCTTTAAAGACTGGAGACAAGTCAAAAATCACCCTGGCTGATTATTTCATTTCAAACTATCTCACGAAAAGAGGGAAGTTGGATACGGCGTTGAGGATAACGGACCGATACCTGGCACGACTGAATTACCAGGCGGATAAAGATGTGTATGTAAAATTTTCCCTTCAGCGAGGGCAGATATTTTTGAAAACCGAAAGATATAAGGAAGCACTCCAGGAATTTTATAAAATGTTAGATGAAGCTGAGCAGGGGGGCGATGATATAATAGCGACAAATGCGAAAACGAATATTGGATGGGTGAATATGGAAATGGGGCAAAATGAAGAAGCTTTAAAATGGTTTTATGATGCCCTGAGCTCGGCGCAGCGACTTTCGACCAATGATTATACGGGTGTTATTTTTTCAAATATGGCCGCCACCTACAATGAGTTAAATAGAAATGATTCCGCCGAATTTTATATAAACAAGGCTATTGATTTAGATAGGACAAATGGAAAGAATCTTTCCTTTCTGGCAAATGCACTTGCCATACAGGCCGATATTTTTATAGATACAAAAAGGAAATCGCAGGCTGAAGGACCATTAAATGAAGTGGTGAAGATCCGCCAGCAAATTGGAGAACCATTCTATATTGTTTCAGACATGACGCAGCTCGCCATCTTTTATGCGAGTAATAATGAATACGAAAAAGGAATTGATTTGTGTAAACAGGGCATTATTATGGCCAACCAGTATGGATTAACATCTAAACTGCCGATATTATACGAAGCACTTGCCGAAAACTATAAGGTAGCCGGCATGTACAAAGAGTATGCTGAGACCTTAAGCAAGATACTCTCTCTTAAGGACTCCATATATGAGAAAAATTCAGAAAAGGCATTGGCTGAAATACAGGGCAAGTATGATCTGCAAAAAAAGGAAAATACAATTATCAAACAACAATTTGATCTTACTAAAAAAAATTACCTGTTTTATGGATTATTGGCGTTGACTGTATTTGCGCTTGTAGTGGCTTACATAACTTTTAGAGGTTACAGAAGAAAACAGGAATTGAAAATGCAACTGTTACTCCAGGATGAAAAAAACCTGGCTGCCCAAGCCGTCATAAAAGCCGAAGAGAATGAAAGAAAAAGGATTTCTGCCGACCTGCATGACAATCTGGGTGTGTATGCTGCTTCAATCGCGTCCAATATCGACCAGATTTCGTTAAGTCAGTCAGCGGAAGATAACAAGATGGCACTAGAGGAACTCCGTAATAATTCTCAGTCTATCGTTCTGCAATTAAGTGATACCATTTGGGCATTGAAGAAGGACGCGCTTTCTCTGACAACGATCAGCGACCGGTTAAAACTTTTTATCCAGCGTATCATGCCGAGCTATCCAACTGTAAAAATTGATGTTATTGAAAGAATAGGGGATGACCATCTTTTGCAGCCTTCGCAGGCCTTTCATCTTTTTCAAATCATGAAAGAGGGTATTAATAATGCGCTAAAGCATAGTGGGTGTAAACAAATTTTTGTGATCATCGGGAGTGACGACGGTGGTAATTGGAAAGTCAGCGTCGAAGACGATGGCCGGGGTTTAAACAACCATCGTTCTCTGAATGGGGATGGAAATGGCTTGTCGAATATGAAGGACCGGTCTACCGAGTCAGGATGGAGGATCGAATGGCAAGCCAACCAACCAAATGGGACTTGTGTGGTTATACAACCAGGTTCTGACTAGTTGAAATTGTTGGTACTTGGTTTATGAACTGTGTTGAAAATTTTGGGAAAGCAATTGATTGGGAAAGCAATTGATTGGGAAAGATTGATAAGCCAGGAAAAGTTTTTGGGATCAATTGTAGATCAATTCCGGGATTCGTATGCAATTTAAATTCTGACTGGAATTCATTTTAGCCTCCCGCAGGGCCCTCCCCCGCCTTCCAACCTTCCGTTTTTCACGTTTGCTCCTCGTAGTAAGAGATTGACTTCTCAAGCCTCCTAACACAAGA
>DASXOT010000273.1:0-3041 GCA_036494065.1 Chitinophagaceae bacterium | reverse complement strand
GAAAAGAAAAGTAAATTAAAATTTGTGGCGAGATATGACAAGGGCAAGGCGTCTGTGGGCCTGCAACATATTTCACCTGGGCAGGATCTTTATCATCTTTACGGGAAGGATAACGTAGTATTGTTTTATACAGATCGATATAAAGAACAACCCCTAGTGGTAAAAGGAGCCGGAGCCGGCGCAGAAGTAACTGCATCGGGTGTATTTGCTGACATCATGCGTGCGGCGAGGGTGTGAAGATGGTCGTTGGTACACGGCCGACAGTCCGCAGTTACGGACAATGATTTTTAATGGGTGAAAAAATGACTATAAAGGTATTAGCGCCTGCAACGGTGGCAAATCTCGTTTGCGGGTTTGACATCCTGGGTATGGCCTTGAGTGATCCGCAGGATATCATGGAAGTAAGCTTGATTGATGAACCCGTTATAAAAATTAAACACGCTGATGATTATGATCTCCCGGTTGAGCCTGCAAAAAATGTTGCCGGAGCATCGCTGCTCGCCTTGCATGAAGCTTATAATAAGAAAATCGGTTTTGAAGCCGTAATCACCAAGCGGATCAAACCTGGCAGTGGACTCGGTTCCAGTGCAGCCAGCTCTGCCGGCGCGGTTGTAGCAGCCAATTATTTGCTGGGAAATATTTTCTCAAAAGAAGATCTTGTGCGTTTTGCTATGAACGGAGAGAAAGTTGCCAGTGGCGTCAAACATGCCGATAACCTGGCCCCGTGCATTTATGGCGGTGTTACATTAATACGCTCCATTTTACCTCTTGATATTATTCCCTTGTCCGCGCCACCTTTGTTTGTTACAGTGGTCCATCCACAGATAGAAGTGAAAACTTCAGATGCCAGGCAAATTCTTCGTAAAGAGGTGCAATTGAAAAATGCGATCATGCAGTGGGGCAACATTGCGGGGCTCGTGACAGGGCTTTTGAAAAGTGATTATGACCTGATCGGGCGATCGCTGGAGGACGTTATTATCGAACCCGTTCGCAGTATCCTGATTCCCGGATTTGACGAGGTTAAAATAAATTCCAAAGAAGCTGGTGCACTTGGAGGCGGCATTTCGGGCAGTGGACCCTCTATTTTTATGCTGAGTAAAGAAGAGGCAACAGCCAGGAAAGTGGAATCGATCATGAAGAATGTTTTTCAAAAAATAGGAGTTGACTTTAAAATTTATGTCACTTCGATTAATTATGAGGGAGTGAAAATAGATGATAGATGACAGTGAATAGATGATAGTGGATTGAAAAAATGACAATTTAATATAACTATCATCTATCCACTAAAAGGTAAATTACTATGAACTATTACAGCTTGAATGGGGGATCGGAAGTAGTTGATTTTAGAGACGCGACAATCAAAGGCCAGGCGCCGGACAAAGGTTTATATTTCCCTGAGCACATTCCTGTCTTTGACTCGTCATTTTTTCACAGCATTGAAGACATGGATGACGAGCAGATCGCTTTCCAGGTTATACAGCCTTATGTAGGAACAGCAATTCCGGGGGAGAAATTAAAAGATATCATTTCAGAAACTTTAAGCTTCGATATTCCGCTTACAAAGCTCAATGAGAATATTTTTTCACTTGAGCTATTTCATGGTCCCACTCTCGCATTCAAAGATGTGGGTGCTAGATTCATGAGTCGTTGCCTGGGATATTTTAATAGTCAATCCTCAAGAAATGGAAAGACTATCGTATTGGTAGCTACCTCGGGCGATACAGGAGGTGCTGTTGCTAATGGTTTTCACAATGTGAATGGAGTGGAGGTCGTGATTCTTTATCCTTCTGGCAAGGTCAGCAGTGTGCAGGAAATGCAATTGACTACATTGGGAGAAAATATTCATGCTCTTGAAGTAAATGGAAATTTTGATGATTGCCAGCAACTGGCTAAAAAGGCATTTGCCGATGAAGAGATAAATAAAACACTGTTCCTAACCTCCGCTAATTCGATCAATATAGCTCGCTGGTTGCCCCAGCAGTTTTATTATTTTCTCGCTTATAAACAATGGCCGTTTAAAAAACATCCGCCGGTAATCTCAGTACCTAGTGGGAACTTTGGAAATATTTGCGCCGGCATTCTCGCTCATGCTTCGGGTTTGCCTGTTCAACATTTTATCGCGGCTTGCAATGTAAATGATACGATACCCGAATTTTTAAAGACAGGTGAATACCAGCCAAAGAAAACAATTGCCACGATTTCCAACGCGATGGACGTAGGTGATCCCAGTAACTTTGTACGTATTCTTGAGATTTTTAATGACGACACCTCAGAGCTGCAAAGAATGTTTTCCGCATTTAGCATCAACGATGATGAAACGCGTGCAACGATCAAACGCGTATACAAACAATATCATTATCTGCTTGATCCGCACGGTGCAGTTGGTTACCTGGCGCTTGAAGAATATCTCAAAAATGATCCCGGGCAAAAAGGTTTTTTTGTCGAAACGGCTCACCCGGTAAAATTTTTTGATGTGGTGGAACCAATAATTGAAGAGAATATCCCTTTGCCACCAGCAGTTGCGCAAATAATGCATAAGTATAAAGTAGCAACAAAGATGGAAGTGAACTACGACCTCTTAAAAGAATTCCTTCTGCAATTACGATAGCACTCATACTGCTGAACTATTACCGGAACTTTATTATTTACGTGGTTCTTCCTTTTTGAAAAGCCCAGGAAATTTTTGCTAAAAAGTCCAGGCAAGAATTTGCCTTCCTTACCTGGACTCCTAACTTATTATTTATTTATTTCCGGGTTTTGTATTTTGAGCTTATTGAACTCTATTGCTGCACTACCTGCGATCTTAATGATTCCATTATGTTCGCTACACTTATCAACGCTGGATTACTCGCGGTAATACCGGCTTTGCCGGCACCTGTTACAATATCTACTTCAAAGGCATTAAAGTCACTGTTATCAGCTTTTCCATTCATTCTTGGGTTTTGAGCGGGATCATGGGCAGCAACCATCGATTTCTCACCGTAAGTGTAATCTTTGGCACCACTGCAACAAAATCCGTTAGATTTTTACTGAGAGCTTCA
>DASXOT010000272.1:0-6154 GCA_036494065.1 Chitinophagaceae bacterium | reverse complement strand
CTGCGAGACAAAATTTTCGGAAGCGATTAGTTCGATTCCGTTACGTTGGCGCTCCAACTCTTTATGAATGAGGTCAAAAACTAGTGAGTCTTTTTGCATTAAACCTCCCATCCCCCAAAAAGGGAATTTTAATTATTGAATAAAATTGTGACGTTGAGATGCGGTGTGCCAAGATCAATTTAGTGCACTGAAACATATTTCAGACCGCATTGTCTTCTGCACAATTATCTATCATATATCTATTATACCGCAAAAATAGTGGAGCAACCACTAGATTTGCCAACTGGGCAAAATTTTTATTTCCTTTTAATTCACTATTTTCACGACTAGGAAAATTTAAATAAAGTCCGCGTTTTGCGGATGGGGACAACAATGAAGGCAATCATTCCGGTAGCAGGAGCAGGTACCAAACTGAGACCTCATACCTATACACAACCCAAGGCTTTAATCCCACTTGCCGGTAAAACGATTTTGAGTATTATCGTCGACCAACTTTATGAAGCCGGAATTAAAGAGTTCATCTTTATTGTGGGTTACCTTGGAGACAAAATCCAGGATTATATCCGGCAAAAATACCCGACTGTCACCGCTCATTTTGTTCATCAAACGGATAGACAGGGAATTGGCCATGCTGTGAGGTTGACGCGCAGTATTGTCAGCGGCGAAGAAGTGTTTGTGGTACTGGGCGATACTATTTGTGAATATGATGTTCATGAAGTGATCAATAGTCCATGCTCAATGCTGGGAGTGAAAAAAGTTGATGATCCACGGGATTTTGGCGTTGCCGAAATTAACGAAGAGAGCATGATCGAGCATGTGGTAGAAAAACCGCATATCCCTAAAAGCAATATGGCGCTGGTGGGGTTATATAAGATAAAGGAAAGTGACCAAATGTTTCAATGCCTTGAGAATAATATTAAGCAGGGATTAAGGAGTCACGGTGAATATAGCATTACCGACGCCCTTGATTGCATGATAAAAGCAGGTGTAAAATTCAAAGCATTTAAGGTGGAAAATTGGTTTGATTGCGGCAGAAAAGAAACCTTACTTGAATCGAACGCTACGTTGTTAAAAAAGTTTGGAGGTAAAATTGAAGAAGGACTTCATTTTGAGAATACAGTTATCATACAGCCTGTGAGCATAGCAGCTGGTTGTAACATAAAGAATTCGATCATTGGCCCCAACGTAGCAGTGGGAGAGAATACAACGATTGATTATTCCATCATAAAAAACTCCATTATCGGCGCTTATTCTAATTTGTTTGATATTGTGCTCGAAGCTTCATTAATAGGAAGTGATACAGAAATAAAAGGCGAAACGAGAATGTTGAATATCGGAGATAACACCGATATTGATTTGGGCTAGTTTTACTTATTTGTGGAGGTAACACAATCTATTTTCCATCCTTTGTCTGTTTTTTTATAGATATTAAGCCATGCGAAATGGGTCGTATCATTCGAAGCGTTTCCCGTGCCCCGGGGCATTTTTACTATCACAATTTTTTGGACAACTACATAAGCCAACGACCCATCATCAGAGAAGTGGATAATCGGCTCATGATCATCTTCCCATTTTACAAACTCCACTCGTTTAAAATACTCATCGAATTTTTCAAAACTTTCCTGTCGCGAAGGGGAGTCCACTACTCCTTTGTTAATCGATAGAAAATTGTCTGAGAAAAGATTTGTAAAAAGCCTTGCATTCTTTGTAAGATGGAAGGTTCTCTGTTCGGCTTCAAGTTTTAGAATTTCCTGTTTTTCTTTTTCGAGGTTAGTATGTAAAACATTTCGACAGGAAATCAGCAGAAAGATTGGGAAAACATATCTAAGCATCGCACCTGATTTTCGTGCAAGATGCCTGATCCTGAACTGCAATTTTTAAAATTTATTTGTAAGAGGAATAACCTGTTTTAAAACTCAGAAATAAATTACCAACGGCATAAGCTGACTCCTAACTCATCACTCAGTCCGTATCTTTATGGCCAGCTAACGAACATCGATCAATGACATTTGCCAACAGGATCACGAAACTTTTTGGTGTTGACTATCCGATTGTACAGGCAGGGATGATTTGGGCCAGTGGATGGAGGCTGGCAAGCGCGGTGGCCAACGCTGGCGGTCTCGGCATAATAGGCAGCGGATCGATGTATCCTGATGTCTTACGAGAACATATACAGAAGTGTCGGTCGGCAACAGAGCGAAGTTTTGCAGTGAACGTCCCGCTGTTGTATCCTGATATCGACAAACACATACAGATCTGTATTGAAGAAAAGGTAAAAATTGTTTTTACTTCTGCCGGTAACCCAAAGACCTGGACAAACGTCTTAAAAGAGCACGGGGTTACTGTTGTCCACGTGGTGAGTAGTAGCAAATTTGCCAGGAGGGCGGAAGAGGCAGGATGTGATGCGGTGGTGGCGGAAGGTTTTGAAGCGGGTGGTCATAATGGTAGAGAAGAAACGACAACTATGGTACTGATCCCCGCGGTAGTAAACGCGGTGAAGGTGCCGGTAATAGCAGCGGGCGGCATTATAACAGGTAGGCAGATGCTGGCAGCGATGGTTATGGGCGCGGATGGTGTACAAATGGGCAGCCGTTTCGTAGCGAGCGAAGAAGCATCCTCGCATATCAATTTCAAAAATGCAATTATTCAGTCTTCAGAAGGAGACACGGTCTTAACGATGAAACAGCTAACGCCTGTAAGGATGATGAAAAACAAATTTTTTAATGAAGTTCAGCAGGCGGAATTGAGGGGAGCAACTGTTGATGAAATGAAAACGATTCTGGGTAGAGCCAGGGCTAAAAAGGGAATGTTCGAGGGAAATCTCGATGAAGGTGAGCTGGAAATTGGCCAGGGCAGCGCGTTAATACGAGATATCCTACCGGCGGGAAAAATCGTAAAAGCCGTTTGGAAAGAATTTGAAGAAGGACTAAATAATCCGATGAAAAAAACATAGATTTGTTAACATATCATGATGAAAACAGATTATTTTATTCAAAAATAATTCACATGAAACCGAAAACCTTATTGCTGATCTCCTCATTTATTCTCGGGTCATTTATAGCCAGGGCTAATGGAAATGATCCGGGTAAAAAGGAAGATATTATGGGAAGCGTTATAAACTCTGAAGGCAAAAAACCTTTAAAAGATGTAAGCGTTACAGCCTATCTTTCTTCCAAAAAAGAAAAAGTTGTGATTACTGACGGAACGGGGGCCTATTCATTCGATGATCTGAAACCCGGCGTATATAAATTTGTTTTCGAAAAGGAAGGATTCAAAAAAGTGGTGAAAGAAAGAATTTGCGTAAAAGTTGATGAAGGTTTCCAGATGGATATTGAAATGCTACAGGATAATTCAGCCGATTTAGTACCCTCGCCTTCCCATTTTTTGTACAATTAGATTAGTCGGTTTTTTAAGATAAACGTTATTTGAATTGGGATGTAAACAATACATTCCAATTTTTTTGATCGTGCCTCAGCAATGAAATTCCATTTGCCATCCAGGTAGCATCGAATTTCTTTTCTTTGAAAACCTCCCAGGCTTCCTGGAAATCTTTTTTCCTCAGATCGCGTGTGGCTATTGTTATGTGGGGATGAAAAGGTCGATCATCCGGTTTAATGGGAAATAAACGCGCATTAAGTAAGCGCCCCTGCAATTGCGTGTGAAGTTCCGTCAGTGATTTATTAGTCAAAACATCAAGATAAATAACGCGTGGTTTGAATGCCGCGAAATTTCTTACCTCTATCTTAAACTGCCATCTTTCTATCGAAAAATTTGTTATTGCCTCCATTAATTTCTTTTCCAGGGTTTCTTCCATCCAGGAAGGAGGGATAAGTGTAATATGCGCAGGTGATCGAAGTGCAACTGAACAATCAAATCGATCCTTCATAAACAATTTCCAATTCAACACCTCCTCATTGATCTCTTTGGGTGCAACCACTGCGATAAAATACATCCAGGCCATCTATAAAATTAAGCCGCCCTGGATTACCAGGACGGCTTCGCTTTTCATGGCTTAGTGTCTGCACAAATCTTAGCGGCAAGACTGGATTAGGATCACATTGTTAACTAGATCAAACCATCATCATGACCGGTGTCGATATTAAAATTGTCATCCGATTTTTTGATGGTAAAGGTTTTATGTTTTTCAAGGAACTCGCGGTATTTGTCATATACTTCAGTCGGCTGTTTTTTGCCATTGATAATGAGCTCTCCGTTTTTATGTTCGATAATATATCCTTCCTTTTTGTTGATTAGGCCGTCTTTCTCCAAGCCATCTATGAAACCTTTGTATTCCTGCATTTCCACTTTGGCTTTTTCGACCTGAACTTTTGCTCTTTCCATTTCCTTTTCGATTTTAGGTTGGATATCTTTCATTTTGATCTCGGCTTTTTTCATTTCCTCATCCAATTTATTCATATCGATCTTTTTTACCTCGTCCATTGCCTTCTGCACTTGTTTATCAATTTTTTCCATATCCACATTAGCCATCGACTCCTTTACCTTTTGCTCGATCCTGGCCGCGTCCATATCCTTGCTGGCCTTTTCCATTACATCATTGAGCTTTTCCATATCTACGCTTTTCATAGCCCGGTCTACTTCCACTTTAATTTTGTCCATATCCACGTCTTTCAAGGCTTTCTCCATATCTAATTTCGCTTTTTCCATGTCAACATTTTTCATAGCCTCCCGGATCTCTTCTTTTACCTTGTCCATATTTAATTTCATTTCCGCATTATCCAATTCATCAATCGCATCGTCAAGGTTACGAATCTTTCGATCGGTTTTTGTCTTAGGAGTAGTATCGTTCGCGGTTTGTCTTGTTGTGTTTTCCTGTTGTTGCTTTTTGTGACCCGCCCATGCGAGGAGAACAACGGAGAAGCATGTCAGCAAGGCAATGGGTAAAAAATATTTTGCGGCAAAAGGTTTTGAGTTCATACTTTTCATTTTTTACTAGCCTTTCGGCGATAACTTAAATAAGAAACTTTTCGTACCAAATATACGATCAGTTTCGTATTTTGTTAAACTATTTTTTATTTATAGAAAATTTTAACAATCGGGGATTTAGGAGCAGCTATGAAGATCTGCGAATCCATTTGATCATTTCTTTCCACGTAGCTCTTTTTCCGTAGAGTAAAATGCCGGTACGATAAATCTTTCCGGCGCACCAGGTAGTAAATAAGAAGCCGGCGATCAAAATTGCCATTGAGAGGAATAATTGCCACCACGGAACTATTTCAGGAACACCATTGGCTACTCGTCCCATCATTACAACAGGTGAAGTGAATGGTATCATGCTGGCCCAAAAGGCGGTTGAACCGGTAGGATGTGCCATGGTAGCACTTAAGATGACAAAGGAAAGAATGATGGGCATTGTTATGGGCAACATTAAAGACTGGGCTTCCTGCGGGTCTTCATTTACAACGCTGCCGACCGCAGCAAATAAAGCAGCATAAAATAAATAACCACCCAGGAAATAGAATAAAAAGCAGATTAGGATTAAAAGCCAGTTAGCGCCACCCGTTATTTTTGAAAGAACTGCCGTTGCCTCGCTGGTATTATGGCCCATCCCTGGCCCATTAGGCATATTTTGCATCTGGTGTATCGCATCGCCTCCGAAGAATAAGGGTAACAAATTGATCAAAATAAGAATGAGAATGATCCACATGATGAACTGGGTTAATCCAACGGCTGCGATGCCGATGATCTTGCCCATCATAAGCTGAAAAGGCCTTACTGACGAAACAACAACTTCGGCAATGCGGTTCATTTTTTCCTCCATCACGCCGCGCATGACCATCGCGCCGAATATAAACATGGTAATATAGATCAATAAGCCGCTTCCATAACCGATCGCATAGGCGAGGCCGGCGTTTGCCTCTTTTTCTTTCCCTTCCTTATCTACCACCGTATTCTTCAATTGAATGGCATTGCTGGAGGCTTTTGAGACAGAATCAATAACTGATCTTTGAATTCCTTTTTTTTCCAGGAGATTATTTTCGTAAGCCTGGTTTAGCCGGGTATTGAGCTCACCCATTTGTTCAAGCCCAACCTGCTTTTTTGAAATGATCGTATAACTCCCCGGTGCCGAAGAATCTTTATCGGGTTTCAGGAATGCACTATATCCCTTGTTGTCAAAATTGACCTGATCGACAGA
>DASXOT010000271.1:0-4166 GCA_036494065.1 Chitinophagaceae bacterium | reverse complement strand
GTTTTTTACCGGGATGTGAGGCAATCGGCCTTCCGCTAATATTTTAACAGGGGAATATTCCTGATCTATAGGTTAACCTCTATTTTTATGCTTATGAAATACCTTTTAGTCGTCTTTTTTATCCTGCCTTTTTCCCTGCGGGCACAAGATTGCAGTGGCCTTAAAAATTCGAAGGATCCTTATACACGCGAAGTAAAAATATCCACCGGTTTCATTTCCTTGAATTCGGGTCAATACTCGATCGAGGCTACAAAGGCCCAAATAGACATTATGTTTTCAATCCAGGGAAAATGCTTTGATGATGCTTCGACTATTTCTGTTTTTTACGCAGCGACGCGCCTGAAGACTAATTTCAAAAATAGCGGCACCATGAACTGTGATGGCCTCATTCACATCACATTTAAAAATACCAACCCCTCACAATCTTCGCTGCTTAACCTGGGAGAAAAAAAGATTAGTTCCATTCGCTTTAAGGACAATACAAATAAGGAAACTGGCATCACGCTTACCGATGATCAGCAGCAAACTATGATGAATCTCATTAATTGTATGATCAACGAATCCAAAAAACTTTTGAATTGAGACTGTCATTTACTATCGTTTAACCAGCACGATCATTTTAACACCCAGCGGAAAATTATAGCTTAGGGAGGCATAGGTGATATAATTGATATGATTATCGTCCCTCCAGGTAAGCATTTGTTCAGGACGATTTGAATATCGGAAAGCAGTGTCGATTTTTATAAGCTCTGCATTTACCATTTCAGCCTGGAGGGCGTACGGAGCAGTACAACTGTATAGAGCTAATACAGCCGTCATCGCTAGAATTGCTTTCATCGTGCTTGGGATTTCGAAGTGATAAAGAACTGCACGAACAATATATATGCCCAAAATTATTTGTTAGAACAGGGAAAAGTGCGTAGAAAACAATTATCGACACATGGCACGCGTTCGAAACGTAAGGAGAATTATTCGAAAATATTTTGTTGGCATAATTTTTTTAGACTATAGAATGGAAATCAATTATTCACCCTTAAACCAAATAGTATGTTACGGTGGACAGTTATTTTTCTGATTATTGCCATCATAGCCGCGGTGTTTGGCTTTGGAGGTATTGCTGCGGGAGCAGCAGGAATAGCAAAAATTCTATTCTTTATTTTTATTGTGCTGTTTCTTATATCGCTGATCCGTGGACGGGCAGTAGATTAACAGATAGTAGCGCATCTGAAGAGGGATAAATAAATCAAGGTTTATTTGTTCCTCTTTTGCATTTAACTTTTTTCCTTCGCACGGTGGCAAATTACCTCAATTGAAAAACTAAAAGCAAGAGCAAAGGCCACACACTCCCACCAGGCTTGTTTTCCAAATGACACAATCATCATCGTAAGGCAGAATACGCTTGCAGAAACAGTCAAAGCATTTTTCTCATTCAAATATCTCTTTAGGGGAGACGCGGCAGACAGAATTTTTTTCATAGCGAACAAAGATAACTAATGACCCTGCTTTTAAAAATTTGATTTCGATGAATTAACGCATTTCGTAGGCGCAGTGAAAAATTATATCGCTGATATCGGTGATGAATTTTATTTGTGCCTAATATGATAGATATATAGAATTTAAGTGATCGAAATAAAAATAGTTACATCGGGATTTATGGGAAATTTCTTGCTCAGTTCAATAAGGTCGATCAATTACATCCCCGGACCCATCGAGTCAGGAAATCATCACGGCAAAAATTGTTATTGATACTGAATATATACCGGTTGAGGCACCAGCTTTAGGACATCTTCTGGCTGCATTTCTCTTGCTAAACCCACCTTTTTCGTATCGTTCTTATAGAATATTTTGAAACCAGTATATTCCACGGGCTGGGGGGCAATAAAGCCTCTATATGTATCTATCTTCTTTGCAGGGGATCCCCATCCATCCATATTCACTACTACCTGTACCGATGGATTGGGTTTAATTTGCTTGTAATTGGTCACCATAGCCTGTGTGAATCGATGTATGACCAGGATCTTGGGAGGGAGATTATTTTTTCTAACAATGTTTGCGAGGAGATTAATCGCATAATTAATATCAGCGGCATCGAATGTACCGATTACCGAACCTGGGCGCTTACCGGTCTTCATCGAGAATTCCGGGTCGATGCCCAGATGTACGTTTGGCAAGCTTAAATATTTCTCCAATTGCGGTAATTCCTTATCAAGTGTACTGAGACCAACCTGAACATCCAAAAAAACCAGCGCGTTGATCTCGGAAGCCCAACTGATTACCTTGTCAATTTGTTGACCGGGCATTCTCAACCGGTACGTCTTCCCTGGCCCGGGACTTCCCTGAGCTGTAACTGCAATATAATGCAATGCAGGCACTACCTTCAATGTGGAATCTGCCTTTTGCCATTTAGCAACTTCTCCCTGTAATTTTCTGAGCATGCTATCTTTCGGATATTCTCCCAATACTCCCATGTTCTTTGAATATAGATTTCCGTAATAGGCGATAATCCTGTTATATGGAAGTATAGCGCCCTGGTGCGGTAACGAATCTTTTACCGGCCACTTTCCAGTCTTATCCCCGTTCTTGATGTGTAAAAGAAGTGCGTCATAATTGGCTGTATCGGTAATGGGTTGGTTTGCGAGAATCTCAGGCTTCTTTTCAGGCAGCGTGGTATCGGCTATAAGAGGCTGTTTGGCACTGCTGACTTCTGAACAGGAAACAAAAGCAACTGAAAAGATAGTAATGACTGCAAACGCGGCAACGGACTTTCTCATCAACATAGTCATAGGAAAAGATTTTTTGCCAAAATACATAAGTTTACCAGAACATTAAACAATTTTGAATTCTTCTTTTTGTAACTCCTTATTTATACTTACCCCGGCTTTTGCTCCTTCCGCTGCAGCTACTACCACAAAATGCATATCGCGTGAAACATCGCCAGCAACATAGAGACCTTTAATATTTGCCTGCTGTAACCTGTTCGTTATAACTACACCCTTGCTGTTTATTTCGCAACCTAATGACTGGGCGATGTTACATTGTTGCTCATATCCATTTGCAAAAAAGATCGCCTCGCAGCTTTGTTTTTTCCCGCTGCTAAGTCTCACCTTCTTCAGGCGACCATTGTCTCCTTCCAGCCCTTCAATTTTTTCAGCGATGACGATAATGTTTTTACGTTGCAGCACGTCCCTTTCCAAAGGCTTCAAATAATTTTTTCCGTCCGTAAACAGGAAAACCTTTTGGCTCCATGTCTGAAGTGAAAGAGCTAGTTCAAATCCATTTTTATTTTTTGCATATATACCAATGTTTTTGTCTTTCACTTCCCAGCCGTCGCAATATGGACAATGGAACACTGATTTGCCATAAAAGGACTCAACGTCTTTTAAGGGTGGAATATTATCCCGAAGACCAGTGGCAATTAATAATTTTCTCGAATAATAGTTTATTTCTTTTTTGTCTTTTACGACAAACAGGCTGTTCTGCAATTTTTCGGCGTGGACAATCTCAGCAGATTTACTACGAACTCCATATTTCTTTATTTCCAGGTAAGCAATTTTTAGAAAGTCAGCCGGCGGAATGTTGTCTCTTGTAAGATAATTTCTCATGCCATCCGAATAACGGTTTCTTTGTTTCCCGGTATCAAACAGCAGAACTTTTCTACGGCAACGACCCAGGACAATGGCAGCATTTAATCCTGCAGGACCGCCCCCAACAATAATTACATCATGAACAGGCATCACTTTCCCAAGCAAGAATAGAGCCGCCTACATTTTTTACTTAATAGCCGTGATGTACCCCGTAAACGAAATAGGCTGCCTGTTGGCGCTTGACGCCTGCAGACTAGCATAGCCATTCTCAGAAACTGACAGCGTGAACTCTCTAAAATCGTTAACGTCTTTAGGCTTAATGCTTATTTCCCAACCACCTTTTTTTCTTTCAGTAGCAGTATAATCGAATTTTTTTGAAGTAAAGTCCAGGCCGTTGTCGGTAGTCCCGTAAGAAACTGAATAGGCCCGGCCGAAATAGGGGAGGTAAGATATAACTGTGTTTTCATTAACCCTTAAATCGAAGTCGGCGCTTGTCAGCTGGCGAGTGGAGCCGGAAAGGGGCATTGCATTTTGTGCATGGAAAACAAACTGTTTGTTTTCAATACTATTTTTCAATGCGTC
>DASXOT010000270.1:0-5495 GCA_036494065.1 Chitinophagaceae bacterium | reverse complement strand
TTGCAATTGAACTTTGTTTTTCTTTATAAGGGTTTTATTTAGTAAACACTAGGAGAAAAACTATGCCAGTAAATAACTCCAAAAAAACAACGAGTCTCTTGGAGACTCGTTATTAAAAAAGTGTAGAAATAATTCTACTAAAAATCGACCGTCCATCTACAATTCATTTATAATCAGACATGCCGGTTATCTATAGCAAGTCATATTTTTTCGATTTATATATAGGCTTATTATATATCTGTGGCGCGTTGTTCTCAGGTTTTACGTTTGAAATTTTTCTTTTTGGCTTTTTCTCTTCTTTAGGAAGAGCTTTTAGTTGAATTACAGGAGCCAATGGCCTCACCACGATATCTTTTATTTCTTGAAGGGATGTGCTAGTATTCATTGGATTTGTTATTAAAACTGACAGAGAGTATATTAAGTAGAAAATTTTATGCCACTAAAAAAAAGCAAGACCAAAAAAAAATGAAAGTTTTGTTACCATCTGCGGTATGCGTCTTGTTATATATAAAATAATGGCTGAACTATATAAAGACACATCTTTTTTATTCCACTCAATTTATCACGCTTGACAGACAAATTTACTTTCATTCAATTCTTCCATTGGTATTACCCTGGCGGCGGTGTTCTATGGAATGATTTTGCAAATGAGACTCGCAAACTTTCCAGGCTAGGCATAACGCACGCCTGGTTACCTCCTCCCTACAAAGGTGGAACCGGGAAAGCATCCGTAGGATATGATGTTTATGATTTATTTGATCTTGGCGAGTTTGAGCAACAAGGATCGGTTGCCAGTAAATATGGTACAAAGCGAGACTTTATCAACGCCGTTAAAAAAGCGCATAAAAACAAGATCGGTGTAATCGCCGATGCTGTACTTAATCACAAGGCGCATGGAGATGAGTTGGAAAAGATCGAGGTTAGGAAAGTGAACCCTGAGAACCGAACGGAATTCATTTCTGAGCCGATGGAAATTGAAGCATGGACCAAATTCTTCTTCCCGGGCAGAAATAAGAAATATTCGGAATTTATCTGGGATTATCACTGTTTCACAGGGGTCGATTGGGCAGAGGACAGAAAAGAAAGGGCCATATTTAAAGTACTAAACGAGTACGGAGAACAATGGGAAAAACTGGCTGAAGAAGAATTTGGCAATTACGACTACCTCAGCTTTTCGGATATCGAGTACAGGAATCAACATGTCAGGGAAGAATTAAAGTATTGGGGTAAATGGTTTTTGGAAACAACGGCGGTTGATGGATTCCGGTTGGATGCGGTTAAACATATCAACCCGGATTTCATAAACGAATGGATTGACTATATGAACAGTCACTCGACGCAAAAGCTGTTCTATTTCGGCGAATATTGGAATGATCAAAATGTTGGGAGCCTTAAAAAATATATTGACGTTTCCCAGGGGAGAATGCAGTTGATCGATGCCCCGCTTCACCTCAATTTTTATCGCCTCTCGACTGAAGGGCGAGATTATGAGATCAACCAGATATTCGACAATACATTAATCAAGATACATCCTGAATTGTCTATTACATTCGTGAGCAATCACGATTCGCAGCCCCTACAACTATTGGAAAAGCCAATTGCGGAGTGGTGCAATCCACTTGCCTATGCTATCATTCTTTTACGTGAGCAAGGTATTCCGTGCATTTTTTACCCCGATCTGTATGGCGCAGAATATACGGACAAAGGAAAAGATGGGAATGATCATCATATAATTTTGAAAAAAGTTAATGAATTGCCCACCATGCTTCTTGTTCGAAAGTTCTTAGCTCACGGAGCGCAACTCGATTATTTCGATCATAAAACCACAGTTGGTTGGACCCGGAAAGGAATTGACGAAGAACCAGGTAGCGGATGTGCAGTGATTTTAAGCGGCGGCGACGATGGCTGGAAATATATGGAACTGGGGACAAACCACGCCGGAAAGGTCTTTGTTGATTGTCTTGGTAAAATTGAAAAAGCAATCAAGCTTGACAAAAATGGGGGCGCAGAATTCACTTGCAAAGGTGGTAGCGTGTCAGTGTGGGTTAGTAGAACTGCGAATAGAACCAAATTGCAAAGAGTCGCAGCCGGCAGTCGCGAGTCGTCAGCCTACGGTACACAGTCCATGGTCCACGGTCGATAGTCCACGGCAGGGAAAAGTCATTTGTCATTAATTGAATTAGCCTAATAATTTGGCCATAGGATTTCAATAATCAAATCAGTTAAAATATAAGCTCGCAATATTTATTCGCAGATCTGCTATGGTCCGTGAGCCATAGACTATGGTCTGATGACTCACGATTGACGACCGCAGCTGCAGACTGCCGACTCACTCCTCGTTCTGCCTGAATCTTTTTCTAATCGCCGCCTCGTTTGCTTCTGTAATCCGTGAAGTTTTTTTCAACACCTCTATAAAATAGTCAACCTCCTTTTCGGCAGCGGGGCAACCTATATTGTCTCCTTTTGAGCCCGCATTTGCGCCTGCGGGTCTTATTTGTGAATCGGCCAGCAAATTTCCATCCTTATCAAATACCAGCCAGAAAGGAATGCCCTCGTCATCTCCATGATATTTTGCGCGCAGCTCATTAGCTCCTGGATTCTCCTGGTTCTTCTTGTCTTTGGACTCGTCGACAACAAGGTGGCGGATCACATAATTATCTTCAAAGAATCTTTTGCAGGTTTTGTCATTTATGGAACTATCCATTTTATGACACCAACCACACCACGAAGCATGAAATATGATTATCACATTCTTTTTTTCCCGCCCGGCCTGTTGCATGGCATCCTGCAAAATGGCATCGGCAGAAAGCGGCCCTTCCTGGGCATGAAGAGGTCTCGTGGCCAGAAGAAAAATCGCCAGAAATAGTAATGAACCGTATTTCATAAAAATGTTTTCATAAAACTACCAAATGAAAATCTATCTTTTCTTTATAATTTGCTAAACCATTTGAGTGTTTTTAAACCTTATCACGAGTCGAAACCATTTAGAATTTAAATTTGTTGTTTTCTATCCTACATCATACATGACAAAACTTTCGGTCAACATCAACAAATTTGCCACGCTACGTAATTCACGGGGTGGAAACAACCCGGATGTAATAAAGGCGGCTATTGATGCCCAGCGTTTTGGAGCCGACGGAGTAACCGTTCATCCACGTCCCGACGAGCGGCATATCCGTTACAACGATGTAAGGGAAATAAAAAAGATTATCACCACCGAGTTTAATATTGAAGGCAATTGCACCGAGCAAAAGTTTGTTGATCTCGTGTTGGAAGTAGAGCCGGATCAGGTCACCCTGGTACCCGACGCACTTGGACAATTGACATCAGACCATGGTTGGGATACCATCAAAAACAAAGATTATTTAAAAGACATCATCGCCGTATTCAAAAAAGCCGGCATCCGGGTATCTATCTTTGTTGACCCGGTTATTGAAATGATTGAAGGTGCTTCATTTACAAACACCGACAGAATTGAACTTTATACAGAAGGGTATGCGAAACAATACGCTCTTGGAAAAAGGGATATGGCCGTTGTGCCGTATGTAGCGGCCGCTAAAAAAGCAAAAGAATTCGGACTAGGTTTGAATGCAGGGCATGATCTTGATCTTCATAATCTCAAATTTCTCAAGCAAAATATCCCCTGGCTTGATGAAGTTAGCATCGGCCACGCACTTATTAGTGACGCCATTTATCTTGGTTATGAAAACGCCATTCAGTTATATAAAAGACAGCTGATGTGAGCGTAGTGAGGCGGCAGTCGTTTTCGGTTGCCGCTTTCCAGTTTTTGAGTTGTGTTTGCGGGATGATTATTTATGCATTGAAGAATTAGAAGCGATGGTTCTGTAGGACGTCGTCTTATTACCAGGTTGTTGATAATTGATCTTTTTTATCTATATGGTTTATCCATCTCGTGGAATAATGACTGGCAACAGGTAACAGGTAACCAGAAGCGAGTGGCCGGCTCCGGGCTCCCGACTAACTACGACCCTTCAAGAATCGTCCGCGCTACATCCCTCCCATTTGTCAGTGCTGCTTCGACTGTTCCCGGCGAAGGACCATCATAGTAAGCTTCACCTGCGAAAAATAGAGTGTTGTGAATAGGAGTCCTAAAAAGTTTTTGCGCTGTTACTGAATTAACAAAGCTGTAGCTGTAGGCGCCGGCTGCAAATGGATCCTTTTTCCAATTTGCCACCAAAGAGGCACTAAGTAATACTTTAAGTTCATCCACAGATTTTTTGAAAATATTGGATAAAGAAGAAAGCGCGAGTTCAAGAATCGATTGATCATCTTTACCCTGCAGCGGCCATGCTTGCGGCCCTCCGGCCCAGCCGGTAAGTAACGGATAAGATGAAGGAGCTTGTGTCCACCAGGTAGGTATTATTTCATCTGAAAAGAAGAAACCGGGATTTCTTTTCTTTTTTACCCAGAAGGGGTCTTTAAACTCGAGCATAACTTTTACCACCGTACCGAAGCCGATTCTTTCGGCAGCATTCATATAAAGAGGGATAGCCGGTTGAAAATTGATTCGATTATTCAGAAGTGCGCCAAGTGAAACTGTGACTATTACTTTATTTGAGTAATATACCTGCGTTTTTGTTTTTACGGTAACATTATTGGGTTCCCATTGTATTTCATAAACCAGCGATGAAGTGTGAATAATGCAACCGCATTCAAGGCATTGCTTTTTCAAGTAGTTAGTTAATTGATCATACCCACCCGGAATACGATATTGCTTATCTTCTTCCCCCATCCACTCTTCCCTAAGTGCGAGAACACTGGCTTTGGAAGTATCGGCCACATCAAAACCTTCAGCAAAACGAAGAATCGATTTTTTTACATCTTCATATCTCTTATCACTGAAATTTTTTTCAAGAAATTCGTCCATCGTCAGATCATCCCTCACCTCGTTCATTTTTTTCATGATCTCGTACCAGTCTATCGCAAAATCTTCCTGCGTTTTCCACTCCCCATTTTCAATACGACCCATTTCACCACCAACAGGCGTATATTCAATTCCAGCTTCTTTTAATAATTGGATTGTAATTGGAAGATTGCCGTGAATAAATTCGACTCCTTTCTCGACTGGCTGACTGAATGAGAGGCCTCGTATCGTGTGAACCCTTCCACCCAGGCGATTGTCTACTTCGAGAATCGTTACAATAAAGCCCTTTGCCGACAGTTCCCTCGCGATCATTAACCCTGCCACTCCTCCACCAACAATGATGATGTTTTCCGGTTTCCTGAATATCTTTCCCATATAAACTAACAGACGAAAATTAAATTGAAATAAAGAAACGGTTAATACTCGATGTGGTATTCGAATTTGGATGGGTCCTTAAAGAAATCATCACTTGTGACAGTTAGAGAAACTTTCCTTTTGTCGTCAGACAATTTCACGGACTTACCTTCGACCTTGGTCGCCGGCGTGGGTAAGTTAATAATGTAATTGGCTGTAATCGGTGAGCCCATTTCCGACATCTGTTGCATTGATT
>DASXOT010000269.1:0-2853 GCA_036494065.1 Chitinophagaceae bacterium | reverse complement strand
AAACCGTTTCACCGAAAGGATTAAAAAGAAAAAAGACAGAATCGGTGGAGCTTATATCAAAATCCAACACATTTTCATTTATCACCTGCCATCTCAAATTTGGAAACTCTTTTTCCTTCTTTCTCATATTAAGGATTGCTTCGTCACATATCTCTCTAGCAAAGTCGACACCCGTCAGATGATCAAATCCAAAATGAGGTGCCACCATTAAGGGTCTTCCTTTTCCACATCCAAGATCAATGAGCGAAGTTTCCGTAGATATTTTTCTAAAGGCACTAAACAGATGTTCCAACATGTAAAAACTGACGGCTTCATACCTTGATCCATATTTTATATCGCCCTTTATGGTCAGATCTTTTAATTCGGCAGGAATAAATGTGCCCGGTCCATATTTTACAGTTCCCCGGATATTATCATATACCATGAAGAAAGCCATCCATATATCCCAGTTAGCGGCTACGTACCGAAAATGCGATATGTATTTCGAAAACTGCATCATCCAATCAGTGAAGGATCACTCAGGCGAAGGTCGGTCACTCTCAATTGCAACGTTTTTTGATCGTTCCATTCGTTTTCATCAATCTTAAAGACAACATCCAAAGGTTTCTTTTGTTGGAGCAACGGAAGTTTATCAGCCATTCCGAAACCGATGCCATTGAGTGTTATATTGTTCTGTCGCAAAACGAACCTGAGATGCTCTTCCTTTAAGATCTTAGAATAACCCGTGTCTAAAACATTTCTTACTATAAAATGAGGTCGGAGATTTTCGGGACCAAAAGGTTCCATCTGAGATATAATATTATAAAATTGCCAGGTAATGTCATTAAATTTTATTTCGCCGTCAATAGTTATTTCCGGCATTAATAGGTCGGGTAAAATAGTACTGGAAACTACCTCCTCAAATTTATTTCTGAACGCATCGATCTTATCTAATTCGATTGTCATGCCAGCTGCTGCAAAATGTCCTCCATAACCTATCAGGTGTTCCTTGCAGGCATGAACGGCTTCGTATAAATTAAATCCAGGTACGCTTCGTGCACTACCAGCCGCATACTCTCCCGATTGAGTTAACACAACAGTCGGCCGATAATAATACTCGATCAGCCTGGAAGCAACAATACCTACAACACCTTTATGCCAATGAGGTTGAAATACCACCGTGGATTTTCGGTTTATCATCACCTCATCGCCACGGATCAATGCCAGGGCCTCGTCCGTGATGCTGCTGTCTGCTTCTTTCCGGTCTGTATTGTCGCTATGGAGCATCTCCGCATATTGCAAGGCTTGTTCATAGTTTTCAGATACAAACATTAATACGGCTTTCCTGGCGTCATCCATTCTGCCAGCAGCATTTACTCTTGGAGCGATCATGAATACCAGATTATGGATGTGTAGTTTTTTTGTCAATCCGCTCAGTTGACCGAGCGCTTTTATCCCATTATTTGGATTTTCATTTGCTTTTTGTAAACCGAAATAAGCAAGCACGCGGTTCTCTCCTGTCATCGGAACAATATCTGCAGCGATAGCGGTAGCAACAAGGTCTAAATATTCAAAGGCCCAATTTTCAGGCAGGTTCAATTTTTGAACCAGGGCGCTGATCAATTTGAAACCCACGCCGCATCCGCATAATTCTTTGTAAGGATAATTGCAACCTTTTTGCTTCGCATTCAAAATAGCGACAGCCGGCGGAAGGTCGTCATCTGGCAGATGGTGATCGCAAACGATAAAGTCGATCCCCCTGGTTTTAGCATAAGCAATCAAGTCAACCGACTTAATTCCGCAATCGAGTGAAATAATGAGAGTAAATCCGTTTTGAATGGCGAAGTCGATGCCTGCTTTGCTTACGCCGTAGCCTTCCCGGTAGCGATGTGGAATATAGAAATCCAGGTTGGAGTGCAACTTGCCAAGAAACTGGTACATGCAAGCCACGGACGTGGTGCCATCCACATCATAGTCTCCAAACACGAGTATCCTTTCTTGGTTTTCAATGGCGACAATAATTCGATCGACGGCTTGTATCATTCCTTTCATCAACCAGGGATCGTGCAGGTCTGTAAGAAGGGGGCGATAAAAATTTTTCGCCTGCTCAAAGGTTTCAATGCCTCGCTCCACGAGGATTTTACAAATGGCCGGGTGAATTTTTAGTGATTGGTGCAGAGAATTCACCTTTTCGGGATCTGCATTCAATATCGTCCACCGCTTTTGCATAAAAGATGAATATCGTTCAACGTTTGAGGCTTAGTATTTTCTATCAGTTACAAAATTCACGAGATCTTCAAGTCCTTTGCGATAAACATTGTTGGGAAACTGTTGGAGGATATCGATTGACTTTTGCTTGAATTCGTCCATTTTCTTTTGAGCATATTGTATTCCACCAGATTCGATTACCTTATCTATTACAAATTGGACCTTTTCTTTGTTTTTATTTTCATTCTTTATGATGAATATTATTTTTCTACGGGAATCCTTGTCAATGTTATTGAGGGTGTAAATGAGAGGTAGCGTTAATTTTTTTTCTTTAATATCATTACCCGTGGGCTTACCCACGTTTTCACGGCTATAGTCAAACAGGTCGTCTTTGATCTGGAATGCCATCCCGGCGTTCTCCCCAAAGGATCTCATTCTTTCCGTGGGATCATCGTTATTGGTGGTGGACCAGGCACCTGCTGCACAGGCGGAAGCCACCAGTGAGGCTGTCTTGCTGCGAATGATATCGTAGTAAATGTCTTCTTTCAAATTCAAGTTCCTTGCCTTTTCCAATTGCAGAAGCTCTCCTTCACTCATTTGTCGAACCGCTTCCGAAAGTATGTGTAGAACGCGGTAGTCGTTATGATCAAGCGAAAGAAGCAGACC
>DASXOT010000268.1:0-1654 GCA_036494065.1 Chitinophagaceae bacterium | reverse complement strand
GTGGAGTTTGTTTCATTGCGCCAAATAAAGGGGAGAAAGGTTCCCGCGGCTGAAAATCGATTGGCCCATTTTTTACTTGTAGCAAAACATTATTTCTGAACTTTCCATCGAGAGGTTTGAACTCGCTGAAAGCCTGCTTCGCCCGGTCGTCTGAGGCAATGTTCGGTGCATTCGCATCTATTTTACCCGAACCAAAATTTTCATCTTTTTTTTGAGGTCGAACATCGTAAACAAAAGCCCGCCATATTACAATACCACCGTGCGGCGCCAATGCATCGGCAAACATATTGGCGCCATCAGCATGACTTCGGCCATAAGTTTGCGGTCCTGGCTGTCCCTCCGAATTTGCTTTTACTAAAAAGCCGCCGAAATCGGGTATATAGGAATAGATTTCATCTACTTTTTGTTTCCACCATTTTTGTACATCCTGGTCCAAGGGGTCAGCCGTTTTTAAACCACCAATTTCAACTGGCGCGCTAAATCTTGCCGTCAAATACACCCTGATGCCATATGGGCGAAACAAATTTGCCAATGCAGCTACTTTTTCCAAATATTGTTTTGTGAGTACCAGCGCATTTGCATTCACATTTGTCAATACCGTTCCGTTAATTCCGATAGAAGCATTTGCCCTGGCATAGTCAATGTATCGGTGGTCGATATAACCGGGTAGCAGGTGCCAGTTCCAAATAGAGATCCCTGCATAGCCTCGTTCAATTGTCCTGTTTAAATTGTCCCAATGATCTAAAATCCTGTTTTGGATTTTTGGAAAACTGGTTATGGAAATTGTCTCAACGTTTTGGTGCGTTTGGAGCAAACGCAGAAACTGAAATACGCCGTATAAAACCCCAATATCGGTATTGGCGGTAATAGCTATTATCTTTTTCTGGCTGTCAAAAGTGAAAAGGGAAAAACCATCCTTGCCTAACAGGTCATAATGTATTGTATTTTTTGTTTGCTCTTTTTGTTTGGTAAAAATGATTATGGAGTGATCGCTGATAGAATTTGTAGTTGTTATTTTTTTGTCCAAAAGCCCTTCGAGACCTGTCAGTAATTCTTTTTTTGCAATGTCCAGTGTAGCAGAAGAACCTTCCATGTAGATGGAATTGATCAGGCTTCTGTATTTTGACAGCAAGGCAATGTCATCGATCTTATCATATCGTAACCATAGCCGATAACCGTCTTCGGCGTGCAATACGATGACAGCTAAAACAAAAAACAGGAAAAAGATTTTTTTCTTCATATTTAAGAATTCCGGAGCATTACCTTATTTATTAAGGTGCAATGACGACGCGCGAATGATCAATTCGGACCGCAACACAATCCTGTTTGTGGTATGGATAGGATAAATGCCATTTAAATGATTGATAAGATTGCGTGCAGCCACTTCCCCCATTTCATAACCTGGATAATTGATAGTAGTCAGATTGGGTTCAATCACCTGTGAGACGGGATCATTATTAAATCCTGCAAAGGCGATGTCTTTTGGAATTTGAACGCCTGCCTGTTTTACAGCGAGCATGCAACCCACGGCACAGTTATCATTGGCCACCAGCACGCCATCAGGCAACGGGTTCATTTTTAAGATTGTTTTCGCCGCCTCCATACCCGCTTCCAGGCTAAGGTTGCCGATGATTATATATTCTTCGCGTGGTTC
>DASXOT010000267.1:0-3092 GCA_036494065.1 Chitinophagaceae bacterium | reverse complement strand
GCGTTTACAAGCAGCGAAGTTTTCGCGAGTTGATCCATACCTATTTTGGGCTTCGACTACCCAATTTGAAGATCGTCGTCACCGGTTCGGGTCGTGTTGCACATGGTGTGATAGAGATCATGAATTTAATGGAAGTGGTGGAAGTAGAACCGGATGAATACATGGAAAAAAAATTCGCTTATCCTGTGTACACGCAAATCAAGGGCACTGATCTCTATGAACATAACATGGGCAAAGCTTATTCAAGAGAGGAGTTTCATCTTCACCCGGGAAATTACCGGTGTAAATTTTTGCCTTACGCATTTGTATCCGATATCCTGATGAATGGTGTCTACTGGGAAAAAAATGTTCCGCGCTTGTTTGAAAGGTCGGATATTCAAAAAGAAAATTTTAGGATTCAAACCATTGCTGATATAGCGGATGATACGGATGGATCGGTTCCAATCAATCTGGGTGATCAGACCATCGATGAGCCCGTGTACGGAGTGGACAGAAAAACATTTCAAAAAACTGCACCCTATATGGAAGGTTCGATCGATATGATGGCAGTTGGTAATTTGCCGAATGAATTGCCGCGGGATGCGTCGCGGTACTTTGGAGAGCAATTGATAAAATATGTATTGCATGATCTGCTATCGGGTGGTTCCGCCATGCTTGACAAAGCAACGATCGCCAGCAATGGAAATCTTACCGAATATTTCAGGTATTTGAAGAATTATGCTGAGGGACGATAATGGGGAATTGGGAAATCTCAAAATTCGCGAATAGAAATTACATAGGCACGATAGAAACATAGGTGCACGTAGATTATATTAAAAATCGTGTTATCTCTCAAGTTTCGCCCTCCCACCGCAAAATAACTGTCATAGAGTTAGTCGACATCTACTGTGGACTATTGGACAAACAGCATCTTGAGAAAAGTCTTTTTGCTTTTGATGCTTCACACCACACGTCTTTTTTCCATTACTTTGCAATTATGAAAACCATTGCGATCGTTTCCATTTTTACTTCCCTCCTGCTATTTGCGTGTAATCAATCAGACAAGAATGCGAATGAAGGTAAGTCGGACAGCGACCTTGATGCTGCCCGGAATTTCCTGGATGCAGCGTTGAAAGGCGATTTTAAGACTGCCGTGACGTATATGTTACAGGATTCAGCCAACCTTAGCTATCTAAGCATGTCGGAAAGAATTTACAAAGGTGCACGGTCCGGGGAAAAAGATAGCTTAAGAACTGCGTCTCTTCGTTTTTATGAAACAAAGCAGGTAAACGATTCAACGACTATTACGTTATTCTCCAATTCCTATAAAAACAAAAAGAATAATTTAAAGCTTATTCGGAAAAACGGCCAGTGGCTGGTTGATCTGAAATATCTTTTTCAGCGTGATGTGGACACTGCCCATTACATGCAGAATTCCAGGATCGATACCATTCATAAATGATAAAAAATCTATTATTGGTAGGATTTGGCGGCGCGGCAGGTAGTATTGCCCGGTACCTGACACAAAAATGGTTTAACGAAACCTATCCACAACCTTTTCCATGGGGCACATTCACCGTTAATCTTGCCGGTTGTTTTTTAATCGGTCTGATTTATGGCGTGATTGAAAAAACTTCATTGTTAAGTCCACAGGTACGATTACTACTGGTGACTGGGATTTGCGGCGGCTTTACTACATTCTCCACCTTTGCATTCGAAAATATGAACCTCTTGCGTAGTGGTGACAATCTATATTTTGCGATTTATAGTATTGGAAGTGTAGCGTTGGGCATCGCTTGTGTGTTTGCAGGCATAGCGATTCTGAAACTTTTATAATATGGAACTCCAGGGACGATCGAAACTGTTACGAATTTTTGCAGGTGAAATTGATAAAATAGGACACCAGCTTTTGTATGAGGCCATCTTACTGGCAGCAAAAGAAAAAGGCCTGGCAGGTGGCACCGTTTTAAAAGGGATCATGTCGTTTGGTGCCAGCAGCCGGTTGCATGTGGCGCGATTGATTGAATTATCTGAAGATCTTCCGATCGTGATCGAGATCGTCGACAGTGACGAAAAGATCGATGCATTTCTTCCGGTAGTGAATGATCTTTTTGAAAAATGTGGTCGCGGCGGGTTGATTACGGTAGAAAAGGTGGATGTGCTGTATTATAAGGCAAAGAAGTGAGAGCGCAGACGTCAGTCCGCAGCCGCGGACGTGAGTCGTGAATCGGCGGTGGTCAGTCGACCGTGAACCGAACGTGAGTGATGAGTTGAAAAAGCAGGTGAAAAATCGATTGACTGTGGTCTGACGACTGACGACTGTAGAAGTGAATTCAGCTATTTAAAATATATCTCTTTATGCAAACGGTTCACCATCCATGGCATGGAGTTTCCTTTGGGGAAAAAGCGCCGAGAATAGTCAATGCGGTTATTGAAATTTCGCAAGGATCACGTTCAAAATACGAGGTGGATAAGGAAACAGGATTGCTTAAACTGGATCGCGTTATTTATTCATCCTTTCATTATCCCGTCAACTACGGCTTTATTCCTAAGACACTGGGACAAGATAATGATCCGCTGGATATACTTGTACTTTGCTCCCAATCGATCCAACCGCTTTGCCTGGTAGAAGCGACGGTGATCGGCAACATGCAAATGATTGACCAGGGACAAATGGATGATAAGATCATTGCAGTTGCTTCCAAAGATCCTTCAGTGAATCATTATAAAAATATGGAGGAACTTCCGCAGCACTTTCTCGCAGAATTAAAAAATTATTTCGAGCAATACAAAGCGCTTGAGAATAAAAAAGTGGAAATCGATAATTTCCAGGACAAGGCAGAAGCGCTTAAGATCATCGAAGAAGCTATCCATTTTTATAAAGAGAACTTTGAAAAATAATTTTGTGAAAAACAATAACCTGGTAAAAATGAATACTGAAACTATTTTAGTCCTTGTCCTGGTGGGATTGGTGGCCGGTACGCTGAGTGGCCTGGTAGGTGTTGGCGGTGGAATCATTATAGTACCCGCACTCATTTTTTTTCTTGGATTTTCTCAACAGGCAGCTCAAGGCACTTCACTCGGCTTACTCCTGCTTCCTGCCGGTATATTAG
>DASXOT010000266.1:0-3623 GCA_036494065.1 Chitinophagaceae bacterium | reverse complement strand
GGGAAATTTTTCAGACGGCAATTCGTCAATGTGCGCCACCCGTCCATGCCTGGGATAGTTGTGCAGGGAGTGGCGGAAAATCTTTATTGTTGTATGATATTGACCCGTCAGTTAATATTACTGTCTCAGACATTCGAAAATCCATTCTTACAAACCTGGGAAATCGGTTTGCCGAAGCGGGGATCAGGAAATACAGGTCATACTTCATGGATATTTCCCAGCCGGGAATGAAGTTTCGCGACAATAAATTTGACCTGGTCATTTGCGATGCTCCCTGTACAGGTTCAGGTACCTGGAGTCGCACGCCGGAGCAACTTCATTATTTTGATCAGACTAAGATTGAAACCTATTCATCCTTACAAAAAAAGATCAGTTCTAATATAGTTCCTTATCTAAAAGAAAATGGTTTCCTGGTTTATATAACCTGTTCAGTCTTTAAAAAGGAAAATGAGGAAGTAACTCAGCATATAGCAAGCGAAACTGGTCTGAATTTACTTGACTCAAAAATGTTGAAAGGATATGAGAAAAAAGCAGATACCATGTTCATTTCCTTGTTCAGAAAACAATCATAGTTTTATCAGCTTACCGGATAATAGGAAATGGTCTTTATCATAAACTGCAATGGTGTATTTACCTTTCGAGAGGCGGAACACCGGAAGATCAAAATTTTGCGCGCCTACGCTCTTAGAGCGTTCGAACTGCAAAACGGAATGACCACTCATGTCAACAATACGAATAGAGAGATGTAAGATTGCATTCTCAGTTTCTACACGCAGGGTAAGTTGATCATGAGCAGGATTGGGAATGATGCTGATTTTATTGTTATTTGGATTTACTGGATTTATACCAGTCGTAATACAGGACGATGCCAGGCCTATGTCAACGGTATCAATATACACCGCTGTAAACGTAGCTGCTGCCGTATCTATGATTTGGCGAATTCGATAACTAACTGTTCCCGCTTGCACATTGATCAAGGAATCTGATGTTTGATAAGAATGCGTGGCGAGGACGGCGATGTTGGGTTCAGCCGCCACATCTTTGATCTTGCTGTAGCTGGATTCACCAAAAGCTTTTCGTTCTATTTCATATCTCATAGAAGAAACATCCTTCGTTGTCCAGTTTAACGTTGCTTTGCAATTAGTATCTACGCCGCTGGAAGTTGAAAAATCGATAAGTAGAATTGAAAAAGCTGTCTTCATATCCGGAATACCATAGCCAATGCGATCATCGGGAGCATTCGAGATGCTGCCGGATTGCCAAAGCGCGGTTCTTATCTCCATGTTGTTGAGTTCAGGAAACCCTTGCCACAGGCATGTCGAAAGACCGGCGATGTTGGGTGTTGCAAACGAAGTTCCGTTTCCAAAAGCTACAACTCCGGATGCGTTTTCCAATATAGCGGATACACCGACGGATGCAATGTCTGGTTTTATTCGCCCATCGGACGAAGGCCCATAGCTCGACAAACTTCCAATAGTACTGTTTGCGTCTACTGCACCTACTGCGATCACACTATCGCCATCCGCCGGCGTAGAAAGATAGTGCCATGTATCATTGCCATCATTACCATTTGCCGCAAAGACAAGTATTCCTTTTTTTGCCGCGAGGTCGGCAGCGATCGCCGCCATCGTTGTATTTCCATCCATGTCAGCATAAGAATGATCAAGGCTCGCACTATCAAAAACGGTATAGCCTAATGAAGTAGTAATAACGTCAGCGCCACTACTATCTGCTCTTTCCGCACCACAAGCCCAATTCACTTCTTCAATAGGGTATTCGCTACTGTTATCTTCGGTTTGGAATAACCAAAAACTCGCCTGCGGCGCTTTTCCTACAAATTGACCAGGAATATTGGCTGCTATGATGGAGAAACAAGACATGCCATGATTACCATCGTTTGCAACGTTTTGTTCACGGGCTACAAAATCCCATGTGCCCAATACCTGGTTGTTTGCATTCACACTATCAAATGCGGTGAATGCGGAAGAAGTGTAATTGTTAAACCCATTGTCCAGTATTGCTATTTGCATTCCTTTACCCCTAAGACCGATGTTGTGAAGAAATTCGCCATTATGCAGATGTATTTCATTGAATGATGCATTACCATAGTTATAATAATTTGCATTGGCCTGTTCGCTTTTGACAATTGAAGAATTAACAGTGGAAAAGTTATTTTCAAATTTTAAATTGGATGATTGAGGATTGTTCATTCTCGCAGCAATCTGTGCAGCCGATTTAACAAACGAAAAGTTGTTGATGGTCGTTAGCGCGTTCGCATCTGTAGTTTGAATAGTGACAGCATTCAACCACTTTGAAATATTCAATAGTATTACATTCGGAACATTTTTCACTTCTGTGATATAAGTTGGATTTACCGGAAGGTCGGTGCTATCAACTGACAATCCATAGCGAACGCGCCTGTCGATTGAGCGCTGTGACAAATAAGCGAGTGGATTGGACAACGTGTAAGGGGTGCCATTTTTGTCTTTAAACTTGACGATATAACGGGTAAATTGAGCATTTGCATGATGGATGAGAAGGGATGCAGAACAGGCCAGCAGGACATTTTTCATCAATGCAGCTTTAGAATGACTAAAAGATCAAATTTATTAAACAAATAATTGACTCAACCGGCGTTAGTAAAAGAAATGACTTGGAAATTTGAGCCAGGTTTAAATGGCTTAGTTATGATCGACCATCCACATTCTCATTCCAAACCCGATCCTGTAGGGATCGTAAGTTACATTGGGCGGATTGCCCGAAGGATTAGGTTGTTGCTCCCACATGGTAAGTTCGCGGTAAACGAGACCGATATCTTTTGAATACATTTCCTGGGATATGGTCACCGAACCATAGTCCGATGGATCCGTGACCGGGTCCACATCATTAGCTTCCGTAATGCTGTAGACATTATCATAGTTGTAAGTATTATTATAAACTGTGTCCTGCAAGCTGACCGATGATTGAAGTCCTCCATCAAAACTAAAATCCCAATCAGCCATGTCATCGTCGTTACTGAAATTATAAATGGCCCCATAAGGATCTTCGGCCATGTACATATTGCCCTTCCATGTAGTGCCGTCACGAACGGGAACATGAATTTTTATTACACGCATATTGTTCTCAATTAATTCCACGCGGTCACTCAGTACCGTAATAAAATAGGAACCAATGGGCTGCCAGGGCTGTGTACCTGTTGTATCGGATAAATAGGTAAAAATGCGAAAACTGGGTCTTCCCAAATTATCGGTGATTGTGGTATCAGCCACATGTTTTATAAGATAGCTATGAACTTCGGTATTGCGTCCAAAACTTGTGAAAACCGTTGAGTCGACGCGGTAAGTAATATACTTCCCTTTTTGAAGAGGCATGATCATCTCAGTCAGCCGCTGCGTTTGATAATCAGTGCTGTCAAAATTGTCCTTTTTCTGGCATGAAAAGATGAGAATAGCAATAAATATGGATAGACAAAACCCTGTAAGTAGTGGTATTCTCATAAGATGGAGACAAAGTTTTTACGGTACAAATTCAGTTTAAATCTACAAATAAAAAGCGGGGAAACATAGCTCCCCCGCTTAAAAACGTATTTTCACAGGGGTTTATTGTCAATTGTGAATGGGCAA
>DASXOT010000265.1:0-2042 GCA_036494065.1 Chitinophagaceae bacterium | reverse complement strand
GGCCTGCTATTAAAAAATATCTTGATGTGCATGGAATAAAGTTAGGGCTCTGTCGTCGCAACTGCACCCAATAAATCTTTATGTAGGATATTAGTTCGTTCTTGTCTAATGACGGCAGTACTCGCTACCCGATTTGTCATTTAACAAATTAAAAATTGGAACGATTTATGCTTAATGGAAAATCCAAACTTTGAGCAAAAATGGAAAACAGATACCTTACATTACAGACGATCTACGACATTGTCAAGAATGATTCTCACCCAACATCATGTATTGTGTATCCTAATGAAGTCATTGTACGCCAAAGCTTTCCATGGGATGAAAGCGTCAAACATATTGACGAACTACGTTCGGAACACCTTGTCGAAGTCATTCCCCACTCTCCAGCGGTTATCTATCTCACCGACAAAGGAATTCAATACATTGTTTCTCACAGAAAGAAATATGTAGCTTGATTTTTCCTGTATCGAAGGAATTTATGGGAAGAATAAATTGTTGAACACCCCGTTATTGATCACCTTAGTCCCAGTCGTAGAACCATTTTCGGGCACGGCACTTACTGTGAATGTACCGGTAACTCTATGGACGACCGTATTGATTGAAGTAATTACAATGCTACCGCTGCCTCCCTGGGTAGTGCTCCATGTATAAACACTGGATCCAACATATTCTGTGATCCTGATGAGCGCATTCACTGCGGCAACCGAATAATTCCCCGGCCCGGATACGCCATTCACAATAACAGTAACTACGGTGTGATCTCCGTTCGTAGGACCCGTTTGAAGTGAAAAAGCGAGATTTTGATTCAGGTATGCGCAGTTAACATTTTCCGAATAAATTGTGTAGTTGCTCGTATCTAAAGAGTAAGTGGCGATTTCATAGGTGCTGTCAAGCATCAGGGCAAAATTGCCAACTGGAAATTCCTTTCCGGAAATTACACTTACCGGAATAGTCACCGGCGTCCCGTAAGCATAACCCACCGCTGGGTTTGCCGATACCGAATAATTGCCTGGAATAACTGTGAAGGAGAAACGGCCATTCGCATCAGGTAGCACAATATATCCCGTGCCATTTGATAAAGCGGCCACTACATTTACCGCCGATCCTGAAGGGCTCACTGTCCCGGTAATAGTTCCGACACCTGACTGACTGTTGTTATCCTTTGAGCACCCGTAAAAAACCAACGAAACCGCCAGCATCATGACAGCAGTCCTGGTAAAATTTCTGGTTGCATAAATCATAGCCGCTAATATACGCCAATATAACTTTCATATCAATTCACGTTTCCCAGAGGCAATGCTCCTATAGATTGCTTCAACGATCTTGATATCCTGAAGGCCCATTTCACCCGGAACAATAGTGCTTTTGTTTTGCACAATGCAATTGGAAAAGTCATCCATCTGCGCGGCCTGTTGATTTATTTGCGGAAAGTTCATGGGACCTTCAGGCGTTTTACCTTCCATACCGCCGTAGCGATAGGCTTGCGATAACTCAAACGCTCCTTTTTCTGCTATTACTTTCAAATGATTCAGATTCATGTTATAACTCGAAATACCATTTGCCACGCAGCCCGACGGAAATTCAAGATCAAAATACACGGTCTCATCAACCTCTTTAAAAAGTTCTGGTTTCGTTTTTTCTTCTCTTGCAGTAACGTAAACAGGTTCTTCGCCAGTAACATACCTGGCTCCCTGAATGCAGTATATACCCATATCCATTAAGCCTCCACCGCCAGCCATAGCTTTTTTTAAACGCCAGGCATTCGGATCGCCTCCATATACAAAACCATTCGCACAGTTGATCTTTATTAGTTTGCCGTAAACTTTCTGTTGGCCCAGCCTCATCATTTCCTGGTTGTAGGGTTCGAAATGTAATCGATAGCCGATCGAAAGTTTTCTTCCTGCTTTTTTGCATGCAGTGATCATCTCTTCACAATCTTTTACGCTTATCGACATGGGCTTTTCGCTGATGACGTGTTTGCCCGCCTTTGCCGCCCTGATAGCATATTCCTTGTGCATGGAAACGGGAAGAACTACGTATAC
>DASXOT010000264.1:0-3106 GCA_036494065.1 Chitinophagaceae bacterium | reverse complement strand
TATCTTCAATGGTCATCACTCTTTTAGTTAAGCCAGTTCGGGGGAGTGCCTCAGTATGAAATAATTTACCCGGTCAAAGTAAGCTTTGGTTGAAGTTATTGGGAAATTATTTTTTACGAGAAAAGGAGTGAAATGAGTCAGAAGATAAGGCAGATAAATTAGAAATGATTATGCTCCGGGCATTACCAATGTAATAAAGAAATCATTAAACCTGACGACTCATACTGTATGGGAATATTGAGGGTTCGTTCTTTAAACAAACGTTGGCTGGGGCCACAAATCAAGCGAGTATCACCAGATCGATTCTGCATTTTTCCTCTTCAACTTCGTTGTTTTTCTCATGGTTCGGCCATGTTGAGTAAGGATATTTGTCATCTGGATATATACACATTTTCTTCGGACGGTCCGATCATGGCAGTGAATCTGTATAAATGAGAACGGCATTGAATTAATTTACCACACAACCTGGTAATATCTGCATATTCGTGATTGAGCAATGGCGATATGGCAGTGGGTGATCAATTTACAGTAGACACAATGGTAGGTTGGAGGCGGGGGAGGGGAGGGCCCTGCCAAGGGGCTGAACTAGTCTGAAGGTATCTGGAATTCCGTGCGTTTTTTATCATTTCAAACTGAGACATGATCGGCGATCACCGTATACCGCCCGATTTCTATTGCTAATTGAATAAACAGAATTAAGCCACTCGCACTAATAATCCAGTTCGAGTCTCAATCGTTCTTTTAATTCTTTTACAAGCGGGTACTGCTCCACCATTTTTTGATATTGTTCTCTTACAGTGAGGGGCGTTTCATTCATCTTTTGTTCTTTATTTTCCTGCATCACTATCAGGAACTGCAGTTGATTGTTTTGCAGTTTCTCCCTCAAAAACTGTGATACATGTAAGCCTTCCTGTTCTATGAACCGCAAATCAATATTGTTGGAAACGATCGCGATGAAGTTATTTTCGTTCTGAATTTTTAAATCCGCCATTTCAAATCCCTGCCAGGCAGAATTTTTTTGCTCTTTTAGCCGAATGGTATATTCATTCCATGCTTCCCGTAATCCTTCCAATTGCAAAGGCTCCGCAATTGCCGTATTCCCGGTTTCCGGATGGCTGTTACCTCTGACTTGTCTTCTAATTTTATCAAGCGCGGCTATTTTGGCGGAAGGTGGCTGCGTTAAAGTTTGATTTTGCGAAGCAACTTCGGGTTGCTGTACGATTTTTTCTTTTATCGGGGTTTCAATAATAAGAATGGCTTCAGCTTTATTCGTAGCTGGCTGTTCCTTAATGCCGATCGGTTCGATATTTCTGAATGAAACCGGTCTTACTGTTTCAACTCGTTTTTTTTTAGTAATCCCATTTGCATCCGCCGTCAGCTCTATAGCTTGTTGCAAATAGCAGAGCTTAATGATCGTCAATTCAACATGCAGTCGTTTGTTGCGGGCGGACTTATAATTGATCTCGGCTTCGTTTAAAATATTCAATGCACTAATAAGATAGGATGGAGAGGTGTTTTTGGCTGCGCTTATATATTTTTCTCTAAAACTTTCCACTGCTTCAAGGAGGTCAGCTGTTTTCTCATCTCTGCATACAAGAAGGTTGCGGATGAACTCAGCAAAACCATTCAATACCATGTCACCTTCGAAGCCTTTCCGGTTGATATCATCATATAGCAGCATAGCTCCCGCGAGATCCTGTGACTGCATACATTCAAGCAACCTGAAGTAATAGTCTTCATCTAAAATGTTCAGATGTTCTAAAGTGGTTTGATACTTTACCTCACCGTTCGTAAAGCTCACGATCTTATCGAGAATACTTAAGGCATCACGCATACAACCTTCGCTTTTTTGAGCGATCAGCTGTAAAGAGGTTTTGTCCGCCTTGATATTTTCCTTTTTACAAATTTCCCGCAAATGCTCAACTGTGTCGTTTAAGGTGATACGCTTAAAATCAAATATCTGGCAGCGGCTTAAGATGGTGGGAAGAATCTTGTGTTTTTCTGTGGTAGCTAAAATAAAAATGGCATAAGGTGGCGGTTCTTCCAATGTCTTTAAAAAAGCATTAAAGGCTGAAGAGCTGAGCATGTGTACTTCATCAATAATATAAACCTTGTATTTACCGGCTTGCGGTGCAAAGCGAACCTGGTCAACGAGAGTCCGAATATCGTCAACAGAGTTATTACTGGCTGCATCTAACTCATGAATGTTGAAGGAAGTGCCTTCATTAAATGAAATGCACGAATTGCAAATATTACATGCCTCCCCATCAGGCGTCTTGTTTTCGCAATTGATCGTTTTTGCCAATATCCTGGCGCAGGTTGTTTTACCTACTCCGCGCGGTCCGCAAAACAAAAAAGCATGTGCGAGCTGATTATTCCTGATCGCATTTTTGAGCGTGGTTGTAATATGAGATTGGCCAATGACGGTGTCAAAAGTTTGGGGTCTGTATTTCCTGGCTGAGACAACGAATTTATCCATGCGTGTATTAGCTCAGAGTTCTGCATCAGAGCTCGTGAGCAAATTTAAGCAAACGGGATAGGTCTGAATCCGGTTTTTTTCAACAGTCAGCCTAGATTAAGTGTAGAAATTGTATGCTGCTATTCCCGACTCAGAACTCCCGGCTAGTTTAAGACAGGATGACGTCTGAATTCCTTTGATTGGTCAAACAAATAGCGATACGTTATCAATAAACGGCTACGATATGCATCGAGACTTTCCGCAACGTTTATCATTTTGGGATTGAAATCACCGATCCATTGCATTTCGTAGTCTTCGTAATGTGATTTAACCTGGATGGTTTTTGCACCCTCTACGATCATGTAGGAATCCACTCCCTTTCCCTGGAATTCCGGTACAATACCAAAGACCAACCCTGTAAACTTTTTGCAACTTTTTGTTTTTTTGATCAAGAGAAACTTTAGTTTATGAAAGAGATTAAATTTTCCATTCAAATATTTGAACCACTCGTTTACATCTGGCAGGTTTATCCAGATAGCAATGGGTTCGTCCTTGTAATAAACAAACCAGCAGATGCGTTCGTCCATGATCGGCTTTACTGTTCGAAATAATTTGATAACCGCCTGAGTACTCAACTCTTTCAAGCCA
>DASXOT010000263.1:0-2676 GCA_036494065.1 Chitinophagaceae bacterium | reverse complement strand
ATTTTAGCAGGCCGTCTATTGATGTGACATTTGAGACCGCTTCAGAAACATACGAAGACAAATTAATAGGAGTTATTCTTACGGGTGCCAGTAAAGATGGAGCAGCAGGCATAGAAATCATCAGGAGGCATGGGGGAATTACTATTGCCCAGGATCCTGAAAGTGCGCAATACCCGTTGATGCCCCAGGCTGCGATAAACACGGGAAGTGTACAATTTATTTTTGAACTGGAGGAGATGAAAAAATTTTTACTTGAAATAGGGAAAAATTGAATTTACGATGTTGAACGATGAAAAGGCTACCATCCTGGTTGTCGATGATAATAAACTTAACCTATTTGCTCTCGAGCAGGTATTATCCCGGCCCGAACGGAATTTTTTGACAGCAAATAGCGGGCAGGAAGCATTAAAGATTGCTTTGAATAACGAAGTTGATCTCATCATCCTGGATGTTCAGATGCCTGACATGAATGGCTTTGAGGTGGCGCAGATCCTAAAATCCAATAAGCGAACCAAGGATATTCCTATCATATTTGCCTCGGCAGAAAAAAAGGAAAATAAGGTTATACCCACGGAGTTCGAAAAAGAAACGATTGATTATTTATACAAACCGCTTGATCCAAAAATGACCGAAGAAAAAGTAACTGCTTTGCTTGAGCTGCATCTTCAAAAAAAGGAATTAACAAGGAAAAATGCAGAGCGTGAAAAGCACACCTCATTAATAAATAATTCGCCGGACTTAATCTGTATCATCGATGCCAGAACATTGAAAGTGCAAGAAGTGAATGAAACAGTTAATAGGATGCTTGGTTATACAATTGAAGAAATAAAAGGCGCTTCTATTTTGTCTTATATTTCTGAAGAAGATTATCAGCGTATTGAAAGATTATTAAAAGAAAACAATGAGAAAATTTCACTTGAAATACCCACATTTGGCAAAGGAAAAAAGATCAAGCGGCTCGATTGGAACATTGTCAGCAAAAATGGACTTTGGTTTGCCAATGCACGAGAGGTTACAGAACCACGAAAGACGGGCAAGTAAAATTGTACTCGCAGAAGATTGAGGAGCTATTCAACCTGGCAGGTTCCAAGCTGGAGATGGTTTGAATTTTAGCAGATTCTAATTTAGCGTCTTCAACGCAACTTGTTTGGACAAAGTCGGAATAGAATCCTGGAAACACATGGAATTTCTCTGTGGATCTATGTGCCTACTGTTTCTATGTTTTGAACTAATATTTCAACAAGAAATCCGGATGAGACAAACATGTATAGCTTTCTCAGGATTTATTCTTAATCCTGTATAGCTATTTTAGGATGATACATTGTGTGCACTGGCGAACAATGCTTGTATCATACCCGAACAATTTCGTATTGCATTATTTCTGACGGCTTTGAAAATCAATCCATCACATAGCTGGCACGCTTTTTAAGAAATTCAGTTGGTCATTGGACCCAGGATCAAATTTCGAGTGGCAAAGTACCGGCACCATCTTCTTAAAACTCTTTTTGTGTTCAAAAATTATTTTAAAATAGCATGGTATAATATTACCCGTCGCAAAGTTTATCCTGCCATTAATATACTCGGACTTTCTTTAGGTTTATGTAATTGTGAGCCTATAACCACGGATTAGTAGCTCATGGCTCATAGCTAAAAGCTTTCTTTATGATAAAAAATTATTTTAAAATAGCTTATAGAAACCTCGTTAAAAACAAGGTCTATTCTTTTATTAATATCGCGGGATTGGCCACAGGAATGGCGGCAGCGATGATTGTCGGGTTGTGGATATATGATGAAGCCTCGGCGAATAAGCATTTCAAAAATTATAGAACGCTTTACCGGGTAATGATAAACAGTACCTCCGATGGACGGCGGAATACGAGCTGGGGCGTTCCGTTTTCAATGGGTGATGAGCTAAAAGCAAAATTCCCCGACTTCAAAGGAGTAGCCATGTGCGATTGGGGCGGATCACATTCATTAATATATGGAGATAAGAAAATCATCAAGACAGGACATTTTATTGCTGAAGATGCGGTCAACATGTTTTCAATTCATATCCTCGACGGTGATAGAAATCCCCTGCGTGACCCCTACTCCATTGTGTTAACTCGTGAAACGGCTGACATTCTTTTTGGAACTGAAAACCCCATCGGTAAAATAATTAGAATAGATAACGCCCATGATTTAAAAGTAACGGCCATTGTGGCCAAACAACCCAAAAACAGTTCACTCTCCTTTGATTATTTGGTTCCATGGCAACTACAGCAGCTTATATACCCTGATATTAAAAATTACCTGGCCAATTGGGGCAATAATTCATGGCAGGCATTTGTGCAATTAAATGATCGGGTGAAACCGGAAGCGGTTAAGGCAAAAATAAAAGATGTGGTTTTGAATCACTTCGCCGATGATAAGGAAGAAGCAGCTACAAAACCTGAAGTGGTCATCTTTCCTATGTCGAAATGGAGACTCTATGCTGATTTTGAAAACGGTGTAAATACGGGTGGCTTTATCAAATACGTGAGAATGTTTGGCATTTTAGGGATCATCGTTTTACTGATTGCCTGTATCAATTTTATGAATTTAAGCATGGCGCGATCGGAAAAAAGAGCGAAAGAAGTGGGTGTCCGCAAAGCCATTGGTTCAGGAAGGAAACAACTTATCCGACAATTCCTGAGC
>DASXOT010000262.1:0-4465 GCA_036494065.1 Chitinophagaceae bacterium | reverse complement strand
GGTTTATAATTGTACTGTTCTTCCGAAATCAGTTGCAGGGCTGGAAGATATTTGTCAATAATACCGTTTAACCCGGAAGCCTCCAATTTCATGTCAAATGAATTTTGTTTGGACAATTTGTTTACGAAATTAACCCGGCAGTAAACCATTTCGTTCAAACCTTCGATATAAAAACGGCAGTAAATTATATTTTTTATTTATTAATTGGATATATTTAAACCAAATTTAAGCTCATGAAAAAATACCTGGTTTTAGCGGCAATCGTTTGCATGGCTGTTCTGTTATTTTCCAACTGTCATACCCAGAAGAAAAGCATGTCGACTACTCCATCGACAGCTGCTGTAACCTACGCGGGAAACCTACAAGCTATTATTCAAACAAGATGTTCACCTTGCCACGTACCATCTAAGGGTGGCAACAAAAAGGCACTCGATACTTATGATGGTCTAAAAGGAAGCATTGTTGACGCCGTCTCCAGAATTCAGTTAAATCCAGGCGACCGTGGATTTATGCCTTTCAGATCGGCTAAACTTGGTGCTGATACAATTGCCATGTTCGTACAATGGCGCGATGGAGGTACACCACAATAACGGGTTTGATAACGGCGGTCAATGGGCTACTTTAATGTATCCCCAACCTTCGCGCTCCTTACTGATCAATTCATAAATTCCATCCGGCACAGTTTGTACTCCAGGAAGCAGCTGGCTTTTGTCGATTTTTTGATTAGCCAGGGCTACTGAGCAAACTTTGAAAGCGACATTTTTGTTAGTGGCCAACGTCATAACATCGTTAGCAACTGCAGATTTGTCTTTCACTGCCAGGGGCAAACCTTTTCCAAACATCACTACTTCCACTTGCGCTGTAGGCTCCGCTTTTATTATTTCCGAGACCCATCGTATGGCCGTTTGTTGGGACAAACTATCACCACTCGTGAGATCGAACACTACTTTGTAATCTTTTTGCGCATGCAATAGGATTGAACAGCATAACAAAACAACGGAAGAAAGAAGAATTTTTCTCATAAAACAATTTTTTGGTTTTTAGATCAGGCGGGACTAATTACTTTCAATTGGGACGAGTTGATTAAAGATAGTAATTTTTGAATGGTTGATCTGTGCTGTAAGAAGGAACGATGATGTACATTAGCCGAAAGAATTTGTAACCTGGAAGCAGCAAAAAAAATAGCAGGTCTGCATGCCGTTGATTTTGTAAAGCAGGGCATGACTATCGGCATCGGATCCGGTACTACCGTTTACTGGTTCATTCGAGGGCTGGGTGAGAGAGTCATGCAGGGATTAGAAATAAAAGCCGTTCCGACATCTGAACAAACCGCCACGCTTGCAAAAGAATCCGGAATTGCCATTTCAGATTTAGATGAGACAGATAAATTAGTTCTTACGATCGACGGTGCCGATGAGATCGACGCTGATGGTAACCTGGTAAAGGGTGGAGGAGGAGCCTTGCTTCAGGAAAAAATTGTCGCGGCTGCTTCAGAACAATTAATCATCATTGCTGATGATTCTAAATTGGTAAAGAAGTTAGGCAGGTTTCCCCTCCCAGTAGAAGTGATTCCGTTCGGATATCAGCAAGTACAGCGGAAAATTCTCGAATCACTGCCTTGCAAAGGAGTACAATTAAGGAAAAAAGATGAAAGAGCATTTGTCACTGATCATGATCATTATATCCTCGATTGTGAATTTCAAAAAATTGAAGACGTGGCCGCTCTCAATATCAGTTTGCACTTGATCCCAGGCGTGGTTGAAACAGGTTTGTTTCCCCGGATGGCCAATAAGGCTATTATTGGTTTCGAAGATGGCAAAGTGGAGGTGATAAACTATAGATGAGAATTAGCCCGATTTATTTTTCAACTATGAGATATCACCAGATTGAATTGCTTTCAAGAGGTGTGACCGATAAAATAGTCTTAATCTACCGGTAATTGTTTTTCAAAGATTACTTCAAAAACTTTTTGCTCCTTCACGTCTCTAAAGCCAAGGTGCCTATAGAACAAATGTGTTTCGGCCCTTTTTGCATTGCAACGCACTCTTAGCTTACTGTTTCCTTGCTCCTTGCACCACGATTTCGCTTTTTCAACAAGCAATTTGCCGACTCCTTTTTTGCGATATAATTCGTCAACGATCAGTCCGCGAATTTCACAACATGGAGCCGATTCAATTTGATAAGCCCGGCTTACAGCGATCCAGCCTACAACCCTATCGCCATCGAGGGCAACAAATGCATCATGACCACTATTTGTCCTGATTGCATTTATGTTATCAAGGGTCATTTCCACTGAAATATCGTAGCCCAATTGGCCGGAAAGATGTGCTGCAGAAACGGCATCTTTTTCACTGATCTGTCTTATAATGAATTTCATAACTAAATATATCGGTAATCTTCAAAAAAAATAAAGGCTGGGAGAAAGTTTTGTTCTTCCCTGACGTCCTAACAAATACCTGATTGGTCGATTTTTCTCGGGAGCGTTATAGATTGGCTTTACACCCTTAACCAAACGAAAACAAAATTTATGATTATCCAGCTTTGCGGGCTTTCCGGCGCCGGCAAGAGTACCCTTGCGAAAGCGGCAGAAAAACAGTTGAGTCTTCAACAATTTAGTGTGGAAATTCTCGATGGTGATGATTATCGCCAAACCCTTTGCCGGGAACTGGGTTTTTCCAAAAAAGACAGAGTAGAGAATTTACGAAGGATATCTTTTGTGGCAGCGCGGCTATCTAAACACGGCGTTATCGCCATAATCTGTGCCATCAATCCTTATGAAGAAATGCGCCAGGAGATCAGGAACGCCTATCCTTATGTAAAGACGGTCTTTGTCGATTGTTCATTAGATACTCTCAAAAAAAGGGATACCAAGGGGCTCTACAAAAAAGCATTTTTGCCCCAGGGACACCCTGAAAAGCTGGATAACCTTACAGGAGTTAATGACCCATTTGACACTCCTCATCGCCCCGATCTCTATCTCAATACTGAAAGGCAAACCATCCAGGAATGTACCCGGGAGTTAGTCGGGTTCATTAGTAATAATTTCGTTTTTCCTGTAAAAAATTTTCAACGACTCAATACGTCAAATCAAAAAGCCGCGAAGGAGATATTCGGCAGGTAATTGATTCAATTCATTCCATTGATCATTTTGCGGGTCGGTACCAGGCTCAAGTAATTTCCATATTTTCTTTTTCTGTTCATTGATCCAATGCAAAATCTTATTTTGATGTGCCTGCTTGTTAAGAATAGAATGTAGTTGCGCATTGTTATGGCAGGCACTTGTTTCAAACGATTTTTTTACGACGGGTGAAAAACCAATACTAACGGGTTCTGCATAGTCGCCATCTATTACCGGTTCTTCAAGATTCGAATCAAATATCCATAACAACACCGGCCTTTCGCGTGTATCGATGATCTTGCTCAACGTTGTTAAAAATTTACCCGATACAGCAGGACATCCGTCGCTTACACATGCCGGAAGGAAATTCTCGGCATCAGGAATGCAATTCATCGCATGTAAGACAATATTACGGTCTAGCGCTTTGCTATTAGAAGAGTCGAGACCTGCGATACGATAAGCCTCGCCATAGTTTCCTTTGTATTTTCCCAAAACTTTGTAACGCCCTAATGAAGTGCACCGGCTACCTGGCTCATTGGAATACTGTTTATCGTAAATGGTTGGACCCTGTCCTCTGCCATGAGAGACAAGGCCAGATTGTTCAATCTCCATCGTTGCCAGGTTTACTACAAAAAACCTTTTTTTGTTACAAAGCATTCCCATATTACTTAGAAGGGCGTATGCAGTGTCAAAACCATTTTTCTTTGCATAATCTTTCAATGCTTCTGCGTAAAGAATTAATAACTCGGAAGGATAATCGGCGAGACCAACATCTCCCCTTGAATTGCTTGGATAAACAAACGAAGTGGCTCTGAATTTTATTTCTTCATCTGCATTCGACGGAGTGATACCTGAAATGGAATCTTTATTGCGATCGCTGGTTTCAGCGCGACTGATCTTTCTATGATCCGATGGGCCTGTTCGTAAATCAGTCCACTGGCGAGCGCCTCTTGTTAAATTGGCTTTGAATTCGTCGACCACGTTTCCAGATACAGCAAACTCTCTGTCTACTTTCCCGGTAATCGATTTTTGCGACGCGTAATATAATTGACCGGAAACATTGCGCGAACTGGCAACGGCGAGGACTAATGAAATAACAATGCTAGTGCGGATTAGACCACTTATTTTCATAACGACGAATTAAATTGACAAACGGGATTAAAGTGGTTAATCAGGGGATTTGCACCCTAACATACAGCACAGCATGAAAAATGGAATTCGGGGGATGGTCGGATTACGTGGCTTTACAGAAGAGGGTAAAAATAATTTCCAACCCTCATTTATGCAAGCATTTATAAAAATATTTTAGCAATATGGGGAATTTCAGCATCATTAACCAATGCGAGT
>DASXOT010000261.1:0-2990 GCA_036494065.1 Chitinophagaceae bacterium | reverse complement strand
ATTTGAGCGGCAATCTGGCTGGCATCTTTTTTATTGAAGGCCTTGCCTTCTGCCACGGCCTTACCATCGACTACAGCGGCAATGGTGAACAATCTTCGGCCATTTTCGATGTGTTCGTGTATAGTTTCAAACTCCAGGGCTTTCCCATTTTTATTGGCCCAGCCATACAATTTATTCTTGTGATTGATTTCGAGAAGTTCCAAATCTTCCATGTACATGTGTGGCAGGATAATTCTTTCTGCAACCCATTTACCGGCTTTTTTATACCCTTTATCCAGGTAAATAGCTCCCACCAGCGCTTCCAATGTATTACCGAATATCTGGCTCACTTTTAACGAACCATCCGATTTATTATAAAGGGTAACTTTTTTCAGTCCCATCCTAACCGCAATTTCATTAAGCTGCTGTCGATTTACCATCTTGCTCCTCATCTCAGTTAAAAAACCTTCTTCTTTATAGGGATAGCGTTTAAAAAGATAATCCGCAACTAAAGCGCTTAATATGGCATCTCCCAGGTATTCGAGTCGCTCATTATTTTCATCTGAAGCTTCGCGAATGGAGCGATGGGTAAGGGCAGTTTTATAAAGCGATAGATTACCGAGTGAAAAACCCAGTATATTTTTTAAATGTTTCTTGAAAGAATTACCCGATTCCTTTGGAAAAAACTGTTTGAAAATATCCACGAAACTTAAGCTACAAAATTTTTATATACATCTGACAAATAAAAGCAGAAATAATAGCCAATTACAAATATTTTTTTACGATCACACAGGCATTGTGACCGCCAAAACCAAACGTGTTGCTCAAAGCCGCACGAACTGTTCGGGTTTGAGATTTGTTAAATGTAAAATTTAACCGGCTGTCGAGTTCAGGATCATCTATAAAATGGTTAATGGTGGGTGGTATGCAATTATACTGTACACTCATCACACAAGCCATGGCCTCAATAACCCCGGCGGCACCCAAACAATGGCCGGTCATCGATTTGGTGGAACTGATATTTAAATTATACGCATGTTCGCCAAAAACGTCAACAATAGCTTTTACTTCTGCTACATCACCCAACGGTGTCGAAGTGCCATGTGTATTGATGTAGTCAATATCTTCCGGCCCCATGCCGGCATCCTCAAGAGCAGCGATCATTACATTTTTTGCCCCTAAACCCTCGGGATGAGGAGCCGTTATATGATAAGCATCTGCCGTGGCGCCTGCTCCCGCTATTTCACAATATATTTTTGCGCCTCGTTTAATAGCATGATCAAGATCCTCAAGTACTACCACACCTGCCGCTTCACCCATTACAAAGCCATCACGATCCTTATCATAAGGTCGGCTTGCTGTTTTAGGTGAGTCGTTTCTTTCACTCAGTGCCTTCATCGCATTGAACCCTCCTACGCCTGCTTCGCTTATTACGCTTTCGGTACCGCCGGCCAAAATAATATCTGCTTTTCCAAGACGTATGAGGTTATAAGCTTCCATGACGGCATTGGTGGAAGAAGCACAGGCGCTTACAACGGCAAAATTGGGTCCTCTAAAACCGTGACGCATGGATATATGCCCGGCAGCGATATCGAGGATCATTTTCGGAATAAAGAAAGGATTGAATCTTGGCGTACCATCACCTTTAGCAAAATTCATCACCTCTTCCTGGAACGTAATGAGTCCTCCAATACCACTTGCAAAGACAACACCTGTCCTGTTTGTATTGACATTATCTTTTGAAATACCGGCATCGGCAACGGCCTGGTCACTGGCAACGAGAGCGGTTTGTGCAAACCGATCTAATTTTCTCGCTTCTTTACGATCAAGAAAATTGGTAGGCTCAAAGCCTTTTATCTCACAGGCAAAACGCGTTTTAAATTTTGACGCATTAAAGAGAGTGATCATGTCCGCACCCGGTACTCCATTTATCAATCCATTCCAATAGTCATTTACGGAATTGCCCACAGGTGTTATAGCACCCATGCCAGTTATTACAACCCGCTTTAATTCCATAAAAGAAGATGAATTTTGTTAAAGATACTACTTCAAAAAAGAAACAACTTCATCGCAAAGCTATGCAGATATAAGTAAAACCGCCTTCGCTGAGTTAACAGTAGAAGGCGGAGTAGTTTATTCCCTGCCTGCTATGGCAGACATTCCGATTCGTTGCGGAAAATAATAGGGATTTACTTAGCATGCTCATCCAGGTAAGCAATAGCCTGACCGACTGTAGTAATAGTCTCGGCTTGCTCATCTGGAATGGAAATATTGAATTCCTTTTCAAATTCCATGATCAGCTCAACGGTGTCTAGCGAATCAGCACCTAAATCATTAGTGAAAGAAGCTTCATTTGTAACTTCGGCTTCATCAACACCTAATTTGTCTACAATGATCTTTTTAACTCTTGATGCAATGTCTGACATGACGTAAAATTTTAGTTATAGGGTGCAAAAATATACTTTTTGAATTAATCGACGCATCTGTGTATTTTTTTTACCTAAAAGCCTTAATTATCCTAATCGCCGGGCAATTAAAGAAAATGCATTGTCGTCAAATAAACGCAACTAACGGTTGGCAGTATAACCAGATATTTGTAAATTGAACGCATTCAAAACCCTGAGCATGTCCCTGAAGATAATCGATCATGGAACGAAAGAGTATCAGCAAATGATAAAATTGAGAGAGGATATTTTGCGTAAACCGCTGGGATTGATTTTTACTCCTGATGAGTTGGAAAATGAAAAAGAGAATTTATTGATCGGCGCTTTTGAAGACGGTGATATACTTGGCTGTTGCATGCTGGTAGAAGAACAGCCCGGTACGGTAAAGCTTAGGCAAATGGCGGTATTAAATGTGTTGCAGGGAAAAGGAATTGGGAGGGCCTTAATGCAATTTGCAGAGAACCTGGCCCGGGATCACGGTTACCGGGTGATAACGATGCATGCGCGAAAACATGCAATAGGATTTTATGAGAAAATGGGATACAAAGTCAAAGGAGAGGAGTTTCG
>DASXOT010000260.1:0-7238 GCA_036494065.1 Chitinophagaceae bacterium | reverse complement strand
CTCACGTTCGAAAGCTGTGCGACAACATTTACATCGGCGTCTACATTTGCCAACGTGCTGATGAGGCTTTGCCTGGCAGATCTTTCATCTTCAATAATGATCGTGTTTAACATGGCTCAATAGTTTAAGGTTCTTGTTGTTTTATCAATGGCAATTTTACTATAAACTCTTTGTCGGTGTTTTCAATAACGATATCCTTATTACAGAGCAAACGGTAACGTGAACTGAGATTTTTCAAACCAATACCGGTAGAGTCGACCCTGTAAGGTTTTGGTTTCATATTATTGCTCACTTTCAGATACTGATTGTTCATTACAATTTTTATTCCTAAAGGATTATCATGATTAAATTCATTGTGCTTTATCGCATTTTCTACCAATAGCTGTAATGCAAGAGGAGGGATCATGATAACCCGTTCATCATGACTATTAAGTTCTGTTTGCAGTGACAATTTTTCATCGTGCCGGATTTGTAAAAGAAAAAAGTAGTTATCAATAAATTCAAGTTCATCCGATAGTGAAATGAGTTCGTTATGTTTATTCACCAGGAAATACTTATACACTTGCGCCAATTTATTGTTGAATGAATAGGCCTGCTGCGGATTGTTTAAAATCAAATGATTTAGTGTATTTAACGAATTAAAAATAAAATGCGGGTCCAACTCATTTCGCAAGGCTTCTAATTCAGCCTGGGAACGCTCACGATCCAATTGTCTCACGATCTTGCTGTCCAACTCCCTTTCTTTGTTCAAGAACAATATTTCATACACCAGCGTGAATAAAATAATAGCCAACGCACAAACAAGATCAAATTTTAAAAGAGCATTCCAGTTGAAAGCATTCTTGGATACATAAAACCAGGTCATAGTGCTCAGGGTACCTACACACCCTCCGTACAAAAGACAAATTGCGCAGAGGGAAGCAATTTTCAGAAACGGGTTACTCCCAATCCGGAATGAATTTCTGAGTTTTCCATGGATCCAGTTTGATCCTCGCCAAATACACAATGAAGTCAGGATAAAATAAAGGTTTGCTACAATTACCCCCAGAGTTGAATAAAAACGGTATGTGATAATACCTGAAATAGCGGGTATAATGACCCCAAGCAGCGGTATGAACAAAATTCGCAGGTATCTGTCACGAATCATATTGCAGCGGTTCTGAGATTTACTTTTTCATGGCTGAGCGCGGATTAAAAACTATTCGTAATAACGCACAGGTACCTCAAATCTATCTTTACTTGCTGTTAAGCTATAGTAAATAATTATTCGTGGACATATTCAGGTACGAATGGTTGAAGCAATCAAACAGAGTTTATTGAAGTTAAAATGATTATAGTTATAAGAGGTAAGAAGGAAGAGAACTGGGACTTTGAGAACGCTGCTTCATTCATCAAAATTCACGCTCCGGCAAATTAAAAATTACAAAACACTGACATAAGTCTTTATGGTTCTTTTTGGCACCCAACCCGCTCATAAGCCATCTGAAAAATTGATTTCGTTTATTCATGTTTCGGATAGTAAGATTCATGCGTCGGTAAATAAGCTCTTGCAGATGTGAAGCATCTTTATTGAAATTGCTGCCTTGCATTTGTTTTCTAATCAAAATTCAACCAGCTAATGAAAAAAACTATTCACTGCTTTACATTTCTATTTCCCGCATTCCTGGCCAGGTCTCAAGGCCAATTCACTGAAAATACAAGATCAATGAAGCTTAATTTAAAAATCAATTTTTTTATGAGAAAGTTATTATTCATGACCATAGCCTTATTCTTCGGCACCGTGGCACTCTGCCAAAACCGTGCTGTTACAGGAAAGGTTAAAGATGATAAAGGCGATGTGGTACCGTTCGCTACAATTACAGAAGTAGGAACCACCAATTCAGTCCAGGCAGACGCAAATGGTAATTTTTCAATCACGGTAAAAAACGGCTCAAAAATTACTGTAACGTCCACTGGTCACAAACCGCAAACATTGGCGGCCAATTTTGGTGTGTTAAATTTTGCCCTTCCCCGCGATGAAGGACAGTTAACTGAAGTTGTTGTTACAGCGTTGGGGCAATCGCAAAATAAAGCCAAGCTGGGTTACTCAACCGCAACTTTTAATGCCGCGGCCATTAATAGAAACTCCCCAGTGGGTATGCTTGATGGTCTCGAAGGAAAGGTTGCAGGCGCCGAAATTAGTAACACCGGCGGACCAGGCTCTTCAACAAAAGTTATTTTGAGAGGTATCGGTGTTATCGCAGGCGGGAATAACCAGCCATTATACGTTATTGATGGCGTTCCTTTAAGCGATGCTCAGTTCCAGGCAAACAGCAATCTCGCTGCAGCAGGAAATCCTTTTACCAATACACAAGATTTTGGAAACGGAATGAATGACGTCAATCCAAATGATATTGAAAGCATCACAATACTCAAAGGAACTGCTGCTTCTTCTTTGTATGGAGGACTCGCAAAAAACGGAGTGATCCTGATCACTACAAAAAGAGGCCGGCCAGGAAAACTAAAAGTAGAATATAATGGCTCCGCCAACTTTAGCACTATAGGTAAATTGCCCGATTTTCAAAAAGAATTCGGACAAGGATGGGGCGGTGTGTTTGTGCTTTCAGAAAATGGAAGCTGGGGACCAAGACTCGATGGCCAAGAAAGACTTTGGGGTTCCATTGTCGATAATTCGCAACTAATAAAACCTTTTTCCTTCCAAAAAAATGGCATTCGCGATTTTTTTGATATGGGCAGTGAATACAACAACTCAGTTTCTCTTTCAGGTGGCACGGATGTTAACCGGTTCTTTTTTTCCTATGGCAATACAACGAGTAATGGGGTAATGCCGACGAAAGCTGACTATCTCCAACGCAATACATTCGCTCTGAGAACAAACAGCACATTCGATAAGTTTTCAATCAACACATCATTCAACTACGTTAATAGAAAATTGAATACCCCCAGTGAAGGACAGGCGGGTGCCGATGGGGGTGGAATTTTCCAGTCCCTTTTACAAATTCCGGTTGATATCCCGATTAAAGATTTCAGAGATTATAAGAATAAGTTTTTTGACATTGACAACTACTTTACTCCTTACGCCGAGAATCCTTATTTCGGATTGTATGAAAATGGAAACACACAAAAAACAGACAGGTTCTTCGGAAACCTGGACCTGAACTATAAGTTTACGAATTATTTAAGCGCGGAATTCAGATTGGGAGGCGACTTTACTGATGCCAGAACGATAAGCTGGAAACAAACTGCGACGCCAACCGCGGGAAGCTGGAATGCCGGCAATAACGTAGAAGGCGCACTTAAGACTCCGGATGTAGGCTCTGTGAGCCAGGCGTCTGATCATTTTGATATCATCAATGGTGATTTTATCATAAAATTCAACAAAGACGTAAGCAAAAAATTCAATATTGATGCGCTCGCAGGTGCCAACTTCTATCAAACGACACAGCGTTCCGAAGCCACAGGCATCACAAATCTGACGGTACCCGGTTATTATAATCTTTCAAATACAAGCCTACCACCAACAACTGGCGATTTCAGTTCCCTTAAAAGGAGAGAAGGTGTATATGGGCAGGCTACTGTTTCCTACGATAACCAGCTGTTTTTAACTGGCGATCTTAGAGATGATTGGTCTTCTACTCTCCCATTGAACAACAATTCTATCTTTTATCCCGGCGCCAATCTTTCCTGGGTGGCATCGCAATTACTCAATTCAAAGAATACGATATCGTTTCTTAAACTTCGGCTAGCCTATGGGCGCACAGGTTCAGATCCGGCCCCTTACCAGGTGTACCCCAAATTGGCATCAGGAACCGTTCAATTGCCTTTTGGAACATTGAATACGCCATTCAATGGAGTAAGCGCCTTCAGTGTTGACAATGTAATTGGTAATTTAAACCTTAAGCCCATCTTCAATGACGAATTTGAATTCGGAACTGAGCTTAGGTTCTTCCATGACAGGATAGGAATCGACGCTACCGCTTATGACAAAAAAACAAAAGGGCAAATACTTCCAATAACAATAGCGCCCTCAACCGGTTATCTGAACATTATCGAAAATCTTGGAACAGTTAGCAACAAAGGCATTGAACTAACGCTAAATGCAAGGCCTGTTGACACCAAGAATTTTACCTGGTCACTCGTATATACCTATGCGAAAAACTGGAACAAAGTGGATAACCTTACCGGCTCTACTCAAAATCCGTTGTTGTTTGGTTTGAGCGGCGGCGCAGAAATACGGGCAGTTGTGGGCAGATCAGTGGCCTCCATTTATGCTCCCGTTCCGCAGAAAACTCCGGATGGAAAAACCGTAGTGGATGCAACAACAGGTTTGCCGACCGTTAATATTACGCCGCTTGACCAGTTTGGATTAGCAAACGGTTATTACGGAAGTGGTTTATACGACTACACAATGGGATTGTCGAATACATTCACTTATAAAAATTTCAGTTTAAATTTTTCATTTGACTTTAGATATGGTGGCGTGATGTATAGTAACACGGCGAGCCTGGTGCTGTTCGTAGGTAATGGGGCCGCCACAACTTATAATGATCGCAAGCCTTTTATCATTCCAAACTCAGTAAATGCTACTACTGATGCAGGTGGTAAAACAGTGTACGTAGAGAATCAAACGTTCATTGGAGCAACAGGAAGCGGCCAAAGCGATAATACCTATACTTATTACAATGGCGCGCAAAATCCAGCTGGTATAAGTTCAATGGATATCATCAGCAAGTCATTCCTCAAATTGAGAGATATAAATTTCTCCTATAATCTGCCGCGCCAATGGGCTTCAAAGATTGGTGCTTCTAACGCATTGATCGGTGTTTATGGCAAAAATTTCCTTCTATGGACACCCAAATCAAACATGTATGTTGATCCGGAAGCCACCAACCTTGGCAATGATTTGATAAGCCAGTTCGGAGAGTTTGCTGCCACTCCTCTTTCGAAAAACTACGGCGTTACTTTAAAAATTACTTTCTAAAAAGCAAAAACATGAAACTATTTAATAAAAGAAATTTAATCGTCGCCTGCATAGTGATGTTGAGTTTAGAACAAACTGGCTGTAAGAAGCAATTGGATGTGAACCAGGACCCTAATTTTCCAACATTAGACCAGGGCAACCCCTCATTGGTATTTCCGGTAGGAGTACTTGCAACAATCGGGGAAACGGGTGGCGATCTCGGAATCGCAGGTGGCATGCTTTCCCAATTTTTTACCCAGGCTTCACTTGCCCAGCAGTACACCGATGTTGATTCCTATAACATGCCAAGTACTGATCGTTTTGTAAATGGTCCCTGGGATGTAATGTTTCCAAGCGGGCTCAAAAACTTCCAATACGTCATTGATCACGCGAAAGCCTCTTCTGACTGGGCTTATTATTTAATGGGTACTGTGATGAAAGCTTATACAACAGAAGTATTGGTGGACATGCATGATCAAATGCCCTATTTTCAGGCTCTCCAGGGTGCAAGCAACTTAAACCCCAAGTTCGATGACGGTTATACTATTTACACTGATCTTTTGAAAACGCTCGATACCGCATTGACTAAAGATCTTTCAGCAAGCACTAATTCAGCCCCCGGAAAACAGGATCTTGTTTTTGGTGGGGACATGCAAAAATGGATTGATTTTGCCAATACACTCAAGCTTAAAATGTATTTGCGAATGGTAAACGCTCATGCCGATGTGGCTCAGCAGGGAATTACAGATTTATATAACAGCGGTGCCACATTTCTTACCACGGATGCAGCGGTTACAAATTTTGTGGATGCACCGGGCCTTGACAACCCGATGTATGAGATGAACAAAAGGCAATTGAATACGCCAAACAATCTTCGCGCGAGTACAACCTTTGTTAGCTGGCTAAACCAATATGCTGATCCGAGGCTCACCTATTTTTATCAGGGCTCAACCACTTCAATTAACCAGGGAGACTATTCGGCAAATAACGCTACTTACCAGGCTGCAAAAACTTTCAGAAATGTTGATCATACAGAAGCCACGGACCCGGTTGAGTTTATTTCTCTTGCTGAATCCTACTTCTTGCAGGCGGAAGCAGATCTGAGATATTTCGGCGGTGCGAATGCAAAAAGTTTATATGATCAGGGTGTGATAGCAGCGTTTGCCGCAACCGGCAATGATGGCTCTTCATTTGTTGCACCCGGTGGGGCTTACGAGTGGGGAAATGAGCTGGAAGGTGGTGTAGCGCTCGATCCTATTGCCCAAATCATTCGACAAAAATGGGCATCCTGTGCTTATGGCTGCCATGGTATTGAAGCCTTCTTTGAAAAAAACAGAACAGGCTTTCCTGCAACAAGTCCCGTTTATTCTGATGATCCGAGTTATATACCAGGACAGTTGGTCACTGTAAAAAACTCTGTTTTGGCTCCCGGGCAAATGCCAAAGAGATTCGTGTTTCCCTATTCTGAAACAACGATCAACACCAATTCACCCACAGCCGTTTCAATCACAACGCCTGTATGGTGGGGTAAGTAAAATCAATCATGCAATTTTAAAAAAGAATGAAAATGAAAATACTCTCAATATTTATTTCAGCACTTTCAGTGAGCATTTTGTTCTCGTGTAACAAAACGGATTTTAATTATCCAGCCGGAACGGTTGGTGAATCAAAGATCATTTATTTCCCTGCCATTTCCCTGGTTGGCGGACCGGCAGTATCCGTCGTTAAAGGCACAACCTTTAATGATCCGGGTGCTAAGGCAGAGGTGAACGGAACAGATGTACCGGTTACAACTTCAGGAACAGTCGATGTTAATACGGTTGGGCTATACACCGTTACATATACTGCAGCCAATTCAGCCGGTTATACGGCAAGTGCTCAACGCATCGTGGTGGTAATACCGCAAGCAGAAACTCCGGGTGCTGAAGATCTTTCAGGAACATATACAGCCATTGGCGGTGCGCCTGGTCCTGCTACGGTCACCAAACTTGATCAGGGTTTATACTATACAACCAATTGTTGGGGCGGTGGCAGCACCGTAGTAATTCCCGTGTATTTTATATGTACAGATGGAAGTACATTGATAATACCCCTACAAGTTCCAGGTGCGGTAGGTCGCATCGTAACACCATCGCCTGGCACTTATTCCGCTGGACTAATTGACTGGACTGTTAGCCGACTTGATTTTGCCGGGGGTGCCTTAACCCTTGAAAAAAAATGGCAAAAGTGAACAGTTAAGAAACCTCAATAAAAACTCTAAAATTTATTATAATGAAAA
>DASXOT010000259.1:0-3502 GCA_036494065.1 Chitinophagaceae bacterium | reverse complement strand
CAGCACACCTTCGATTTCAAGACGAAAATCATAGTGAAGACTTGTGGCATCATGTTTTTGCACGACGAATTTTAAACCGCGCTTTGATGCGGTCATTTTTTTTCCTGCCGGCTCAGGCGTCTTATGAAAACTCCGTTTCTTCTTATATAGAGCCAGGCTCATAATATCTCTTCTTTCTTATTTTTTTGTTTCTTACCCATGTTTTTATTTATGCCACTTTCTTTTTTCCGTGACCTGTCGAATGAAGACTTTGTTTCAGCACGCTCATTAGATCTTTCACAGTCGCGGTTTTCTTTTCGACAGACGGAGCGGCAATCTTCTTTCCTTTTGATTTTGCTTCGATCAGCTTCTTCATTGTATCGGTATAAGTGTCTTTAAATGCTTCAGGTTTGAACTTTTCAGTAAGCTGCTCGATCAATTTCAGTGCAAGACTAATTTCCTTTTGAGTAACTTTTGTGGTAGAAGTTTTTATCTCGGGTGCTTCATTGATTTGGTCGGCATATCGCAATTGTTCAAGCACCAGCACATCTCCGCGCATCGGTTTAATACTGAAAATGTGCTCGCGATTCCTGATGACACAGGTGGCTACGGCCACTTTTCCAGCTTTCCCGAGTGCCCGTAATAAAAGTGTATACGACTTTGCGGCCCCTTTGTCAGGTGCGAGATAATATGGCTTTTCATAAAAAATAGAATCAATCTCTTTTTCATTGACAAACTGGACTATCTCGATAGTATTTGTTTTTTCAGGACTTGCTTTTTTAAAATCTTCGTCTGTGATCACCACATATTTTCCTTTCTCAACTTCATAGCCTTTTACAATATCTTTCCATTCCACTTCTTTATTGCTGGCAGTTGATATGCGCGCGTAGCGAATTGGGGCCATGTCTTTTTTTGAAAGCATATCAAGATCCAGCGAATGTTCGGCAGACGTGCCACTATATAGCTTTACAGGAATGTTTACAAGTCCAAAACTTATTGCTCCTGACCAAATTGCTCTCATAATAAATTTATTTATTGACTAATCATCAATTGGCTTGCTGCCCGGTCAACTTACTTCTGAAATTTTAGCATAGTAAGTAGTGGGGCCATATCCGGGTGCGTGGGGAAATATCCATGACTGCAATATATTGATTGCATTTTGCAACCAGGAAGATTTTGACCCGGAGATATTATCGAAATAATCAGCTCTTGTCATCTTTATTTTTATTAAGATCATTTTTCCCGGATCAAACTGTTTTATTTCATTAATATTCGTTGTAACGATAAACAATTCTTCGGGATCATTAACAATGTATCCATTGCCAATGACCTGGAGAGAATAGTCCATTCCTTTTCGGAAAAAATCCAGCTTGACGGGGAATTCTTTTTCAAATTCAGCTAACTGCTGCTGAGGTTTTTGAATAAAGAACCAGATATATCCATATTCGTCGATATCGAGAATCCGAACTATGCTTGTTGGTAATTTTAAAACAGCGTCACTTTGATTAAAGAAGATCGCACTGCCGAGGTTTTTAATTTTTTCATGCAAAAATGCCTGCTGGGTATCCATAACTAAGTAGTTTGGTTAATACAAAACATTTTGATAATCCCAAAAGCAATGCCACTAAAATTGCCGCTCAAAGTTCTGCTCTTGGAATTTAATAATTGGGAAAAAAATCTACATGTAAAAAACAGTAAACCTAATAGTTCGTATAACTACGAAGAAAAATCAGTTTTGAATAGAGGCCATCATTTTCAGGATGTCAGCAGCCCAGGAATAAACGTTGTGACTCATGATCACGCGTCGCATCTGTTTCATTTTATGGTGTTGCACTTCTTTTGGCATTTCCAACGCGATCTTAATGGCGTCGGCCGTTTTCTCGATATCGTATGGATTGATGATCGTAGCGCCGAGCAATTCTTGCGAAGCGCCGGCGAACTGGCTCAAAATAAGTACGCCGTCGTTTTGATTTCTCGAAGCAATAAATTCTTTAGCCACCAAATTCATTCCATCATGAAGAGATGTAACCATGCACAGCGTGGCTGATTTATAAAAAGGCAGAATTTCCTCGTGGCTATGGTGTTTCTTTAAAAACAGAATAGGCTGCCAGTTTTTCGATTTTAATTTCCAGTTGATCCGGTTTGCTTCATGTTCTACCGCACTTATTGTATCGGCATAGGTTTTCAATAGCGATCGGCTGGGAGCTCCAATCTGAACAAAAGTAAATTGACCCTGATAAGAAGGATATTTTTCAAGGAAACGCTCAATAGCCAGGAATTTTTCAATCAATCCCTTTGTATAGTCAATGCGATCAACACCAATACCGATATATTGAGCCTGCAATCCGTAGTGTTTTAGAAGTTCAGCAGGTTCAACCCTCGTGTCATCAACTTTATTTTCATAGTCTTTTAGCGTAAAACCTATGCTGATAGGAAACGGTTTTACCAACGTGAACTGGTTACCTATTTTGACTGAAAAATTTTCCCATATCACTCTTGACTCAAGTGTGTTATTGACAGTTTCCAGAAAATTGTTGCAATGGTATTGTGTATGAAAACCGATGAGGTCGGCGCCAAGCATGCCGCTCAACAATTCTTTTTGCCATGGACAAATACCAAACGATTCAGGATTCGGCCATGGGATATGCCAGAAGATAGCAACTTTTGCATCGGGCCGTTCTTGTTTGATGAGTTTGGGTAAAAGTGCAAAATGATAATCCTGTACAAGAATAAAAGGATCTTCCTGGTCCTTGATTTCTTCAATTACTGTTTTTGCATAAATTTCATTCACCTGTTGGTAGTATTCCCAATCTTCTTTTCTGAACACGGGTCTTGTATGCGCAATGTGGCAAAGTGGCCAGAGGCCTTCATTCGAAAAACCATAATAGTAATGGTCTTCCTGTTCCTTTGTGAGCCAAACACGACGTAACGTATATTTATTTTCGTATGGAGGTACCTGTACTTTATCGTTTTTATCAACCGTTTCTCTGTCGGCGTCTCCACTTCCGGAGGCTATCCACAGGCCACCGCACGCTTTTAATATGGGTTCCATAGCGGTTACCATTCCGCTGGCAGGCACCAGCACATTTATTTCTCTCCCATTGCGCACATGCATGTAAGGTTCGCGGTTTGAAACTACTACCATCATTTTGTTTTGAAGGATTTGTTTCATTTCCTCGTTCAATCGTTCTGGCGTCCAAATGGCTTCGGCACTCGTTCTCAGCCGGGCCTCCTCTTGTGCTATTGCTTTTGCTTCCTGCATAGCCTGTGCAATCCCGGAAATTTCCTTGTATAAGGGCTGCAGAAAATTAATCGGAGGCTTTCTCTTGATTTGTTCGATATTTCCAAACCTTGCCGCCTTGACCCACTCCACGATCCTGTTTAATGGATTGAGAATTCCCCAGCGTATGATCAGGAGGGTGACGAATGAAATGACCAGTGCCTGGATAAACCAGCGTACAAAATTTCTCAACCAAATGCCATTGATCAGATTCTTTATATAGGATGCATCGGTATAAAAAAC
>DASXOT010000258.1:0-3307 GCA_036494065.1 Chitinophagaceae bacterium | reverse complement strand
AAGCGGTCAACTTGTAAAATAATTTGCGGTTTGTGATTGTGCAGGAAAATAACCCTTATGTGTAACTATGCTTCTACTGTGTCCATGAGTTTAAAATAGCCCGAGCAAAGAGTATTTACGAAAGATCGCGGTTTTTTTAACACATAGGCATATAAAACACAAAGGAGCACATAATATCTTTTTGATCCTGTAGGCACCAGTTTTTTAATCAAACATATTTTCCCATCCATCCTTTTTCAGTTTCTCTACTTTCCCGATCACTTCTTTATTAAGTGAATTTTTATAATCAGTGATTTTTTTTGAAATGCTATCATCAAAGCTGCCTATGATTTCCCCGGCAAGAATGCCTGCATTCTTCGCAGCATTTAGCGCAACAGTAGCTACCGGCACTCCGTTAGGCATTTGTAATATGGAAAGAACCGAATCCCATCCATCTATTGAATTAGAAGATTTGATAGGCACGCCAATTACCGGCAAGGGTGTAATAGAAGCAACCATGCCGGGAAGATGTGCAGCGCCCCCGGCTCCCGCGATGATCACCTTCAACCCTCTTTCTCTTGCTCTCTGTGCATATTCTACCATACGCAAAGGAGTTCTGTGTGCCGACACCACTGTGACCTCATGAGGAATACCGAATGATTTAAGAATATCAGATGCCGCCTGCATAACAGTAAGATCACTGTCACTTCCCATTATGATCCCGACAAGAGGGGCTTGAGGCTTGTGGTCGGCAGATTGCGGTTTAGGCATGAAGTTTATTTTTAAATTTAGAGCTACGATTTACAGGATTAAAAAAAAGAACTATGATTTATAAGATAAGAAGGGACTTTGATGGAAACAATAAATCCTATAAATACTAAATCTATAAATCCCGTAGCCGTTAGCTCTCGCTATTTCCCCATAATACAAACAAAAATCCTGAAAATCGTAGTTCTCTCCTGGTTCTTGCTCAGTTTTCTTTTTCCTAATAATCCAGAAAAATCCCCCAAATCGTGGTTCTTTCCTAATTCTCAAATACCGCACTCATTGCCTGCGCATACCATCGCGCGAGATAATCATTCGGATGAAGAGGATTAGTTAAGCAGTCCTTTGCTTTTTTTATCTGGTAGAGAATATTGGTAATTGCATACATATCCACGTTCACGACGCCGTTAGTTTCCATCTGTTTTAAAACGTGACTATATCCTTCGAGGTTGGATTGATAGAAGGATTTGTTTTTGTCCGAACTCAAAACATAGTCGGGATCAAACTTCATATTTGATAACAGCAAAAACTCGACTTTTGGATTGTCGGCCTTTACTTTTTCCATGATCGTTTTTATATATCCCTGGAATTGACTCGGGTTGAGCCGCCAGAAGTCATTCATTCCAAAATCAATGATTACAAGATCTGGCTTTAAAGGGTTAATATATTTATCGGCATAAGTTGCACCCCAATCAACAGTAGCACCCGGAAGACCCGCATTATACATTTGAATGGAAGAATAATGGTATGTTTTGCGAAGTTCGCCGGCAAATAGATCTACATAAGTTGGCATGTAAGGCACAGTAGAATCATAGCTGCTTACATCTAAGCCACGCGTGATACTCATTCCGAATGCGACGATCCTCAGCGGCGATTTGGACTTTAGCCTAGCCAGGGTATTTGGCAACTTATCCCCTTTGTATGGAAACGGATCACTACCCCATTTGCCCCGGTGCGTATAGGTGACGACAATCCACTGTGATTGAAGATTGAACCATGCCAGGTCGTTTTGCGTATCGAATGATGTGTCCGCGCGAAAAGGCATTGTCGATTTTTCGTCTCGCGAAATAATATTTCCATTCAACGTGTAGTCGATGCCTTTTTTATAATCGGTTTGCAAACCAAAATCTTTCACCGATAAAACCTGCTCAGGTGTATATAGTAGTTTTCCCTCGGCTTTTTTACCATTAACTGAATAGAGTAGCACTGTCTCATTATAAATTGTATCCGATTTCCAAAACGGTTCCATGTACTTATCCAAATCAACGAGCGGATCGTGTTTCTTTGCAGGCACGCCAATATTTGTCTCGATATTAAATTCATCAATATACACTGCGCCCTGGCCAGTCGAATCCCTGCCGGCGCCGATTTCCATGTAATCGGTCAAAGCAGGTGTTTCAGTATAGTTTCCCGCTTGTTGATAACTAAGCGAATCAGTCGGCTGACTTTTATACTCCAGGAGCAACTCGTGTTTCGAGTTGTAAAACCTAATAAAGGAATAGGCTTTGACGTCCTTATTTTCCGATTTTACATAGCACTGTAACTGCACAATCGATAAAGGTGATACGTGCAAGCGTTGAAATATTTCAGCACCGCTATTGCCTATCTTTACGCAATTTTTTCCTTTAAAAAAATTCGATTGATCAATGCTCACATTTTTCTTATCTCCCGAAATGTCCCACCCTTTCAGTCCCTGTTCAAAATCAAGATTCGATTGAGCAGAAACTTTTAGTAAAAAAAAAGATAGGACGAATAATGAAACGGTGAGTATCGCTTTTTTGCTGATCGTCATTTTATTTTTTTATTTCAATTTTCCCATCTCTCATGATTAGCGGCAACCATAAGTAATGCGAGTTTTCAAGATCCAGTTTATTCCATCTGTCGGCCATGAAGATATAAGATTTCTCCTTGTCATTTACCGATAGAACGTAAGTACTTTGTGCATCAAATGTCGTTTCAGCACCCGGTCCCTTGCATGGATTACCATATTCTTTCCAGGGACCCAGCGGCTGATCGGCTACCGCATAAGTTGCTGCATTTGGAGACCACCCTGTACATGAGGAAGTGATTAAAAAATATTTCCCGCTATTTTTAAAAATCGCTGGCGCTTCACGCCGGCGCCCAACTAATATTCTACTATAAGTTGTGGTAGGTTTTAGGTAGTCATCGCTTAAAAGACAAACATGCATTGTATTATTCTGTTCGGAAGAATAGATGAGGTAGGCTTTCCCATCTTCGTCTTTAAACAGGGTCATGTCCCGGGCCATTTGCCCATTTGGTTTTACACTACCCACATATTTATAAGGCCCCGATGCCTTATCACTGACGGCAACGCCGGCCTGTGAATATGAATAATCATTTGCATCTACGTGCATCCACATTACAAACTGGTGAGTCTTCTCATTATAAATCACCTTAGGTCGTTCTATAACTTTACTTGTATCAAGATCATTTTTAGGATCGCCGGTCACAGGAGCAAGAGCAATGCCTTCATTCTTCCAATGCTTCAAATCACTGGATGAATAACAGGATATACCCCCTGCCGGAACACGATAGTCTTCCC
>DASXOT010000257.1:0-6325 GCA_036494065.1 Chitinophagaceae bacterium | reverse complement strand
CGAGGCAATAAAGCGGGCAAAAAGATTAATCAATGCAGAAGGCCTTCATCTGGTTGAACATATTTTATTAAGACCACGCTGCCCCGAAGATTGTGACAACTGCGATTGCATGCACGCAACACCCTGCAATGAAACTCATTGTTCGTTCGAATGGCAGCCTGCCGATAAAGATGACCCGTGCAACAATCCAACCACAGCCATTTCCCTCGTCCCGGGTTCTGATCCTTATTCATTTATTGCCACGATCGCATTGCCAGCCTGGTCAGCGCGTTTTCGTTCGCAGCAGCGCCAGGTCGAAGACCTGCTTTATCGTGAAGCACCGGCACATGTACTCTTGCGTATATTATGGTTAACGCCAAAAGATCTTTGTGAATTTGAATCGCATTACCGGGACTGGAAACATTGGCTCACTTGGGATAAGAAATGCGTAACAGATTTCAGGTTATGTGATTTCCATGAATTCCTTTTCACTAAAGCACTTGGTTGCCTGGAAAACTGCGATACCTGCCGATGCGCATCCACGGAGACAATATCCGCAGTCGATGCATGTTTCCCCGATCCTTGCGATGCTCCAAAAATGCCTGGTCCTTACGACCTGGTGAACCAAATCAATGAAATTTTTTGTTGGAAAAAATTACCATGCAGGAAAACTGAGGAAGGTGATATGGAAAACCAAATAGACGAGCGGTATACAAAATATAGAGAGGAGATGAAGTCCATCGTAGCCACGAGTCAGAAAAATGATATCGCAGCAACCGCGCTTCGCTTCCTGCAAGGCGCTCCCGCCTTGTCGGATTATAAGGAAATAGTTCAGTTAATACTGAAAAATCAAAAACCCACAGAACAAATCAAAATTGAGTTGACCACCGATCAATTAAAACGTGTTGCTGCGCTAGTCACCTATTATTATCTAGACCGGCTAGTATTTGATCACGAAAAAATAAAGATCAGCAAGGATCTGAAATCAACTATAAATAGTCTAGCCAAAAAAGGCCTGCAACCAAGATATACAGACTGGAATGCGAAACAGGTAAAAGAGATCAAGCCTCTTATTGATACAAAAATGATTGAAGAACTCCTGAAATGAACGTACAGATGAGCCACGTTATTAAAAAACAAATCTTTGATCTTACTCTGGAGACAGAAAGAGACGCGTTCTCACTGCAGCAACAAGTAAGTAATTATAGCCAAGGGGAAATTGTCAGAGTACTTCAAAAACTGTTTGATGAAATATGTCCGACTGACGAAACTGTTTGTATCGATAAACTGGAAATTGATCTTGGGAAAATATCGGTCAACCAATTAAGAGACAAACATTGGATCAACTTGTTAGAGACTACACTGCGAAAACAATTGAAACAAGCATCCAAAAAAACAGATTCCGATGAAGCCATTAGCATACGCAAACCAGAAATATTTACCATTTTTTCACAGTGGCTATTTAGCATAAAAAATGGCTACTTACCGTGGAGTACCGCCCAGGTAAACGACGAATGGTATTCAAAAGTACTGGAAGCGATCGCCACCGATTACAAAATAGCAGAGGAGCTCAGGCTGGAGATCAAAAATAATCCACGCGTCGTTGAGCGAATTGTTTTGCAACATCCTCATACCTTTCTCATCCACCTGGTAGAACTATTGACGGCTGAAAATCACCAAAGCCTTAACGACATACCGGGAAATGTCTTTAAAATAGTCAGTGGTTTGTTGGACCGGAAGAAAGAAAAGACGATGTTCAATAAGAGAGCTATTGAAATAGTGACCTGGAAAAAAATACTTACACTGGCATCCATTGCTACGACGGAGAATGCCTACACCCGATTCACAACTGAGAATATAACGGAGAAACTGATCACGGCATTTTTTAGTGAATCGCAAATACAAAGATTGTTGACGTCTGAAACGGCTCTGGCATCTCTTTCTTCAGCAACGCTGGCCCTGCTAAAAAAAATCGAAACCGGTTCAGTCAAATGGCAAGACGATGATTTGAAGGGAGCAGAACTCCTGCTCGAAGAAAAACAATCCACTAAAACAAATACAGAAACAAAGGAAGATTTTCCCAAAGAAACCAGTCCCATCATTTCAATTCCGGCAAAGCGTCATGAAGCGTCCGCGATCATGCGAGAGAACAAACACTCCTCTTCTGATAAAGTCACAGGCAGGAAGGTAAAATCCAAAATGATAGATGAAAAGCAAGAACAGGAAATCGTTGATTCATCTATAACCAAAGTACAGCCAAACGCAGGAGTTGAAGCGTCGACATTTAGCGACAGAGATGACCACACCGGAGAAGAAAAAAAAGAAACAATTCGTGACCCACTCGAGACCAACAATGTTTTCAAATCAGACAAATCCGTGGCCGACATCATAGGAGAAAATGAATTATATGTTCAGAATGCCGGCGTGGTCTTGCTGCATCCTTTTTTAAATTCTTTTTTTAAAATATTGGAGTATGTCTTAGACGGAAAATTTAAGACGAAGGAACTAAACGCCAGGGCGCTCTACCTGGTCCATTTTCTGGTAACAGGTGATATTGATCCGCACGAGCATGACCTGGTCATTGCAAAGATATTATGCGAATACCCATTGGATGAGCCGGTAGATGGTTTATTGGAATTATCGAAGCCAGAACTGGAGGAAGCTGAAAATCTTTTAACTGCCGCTATTGGTGCATGGGGAATCTTGAAAGGTACTTCCCCCGCAGGTCTTCGTGAGGGTTTTCTAAATCGATCGGGCAAATTACAAGTTAAAAATAATGAGTTATACCTGCATGTCGAATCAAGTAGTATCGATGTATTGCTCGATCGGTTGCCATGGAATCTTAGCATCATAAAATTGCCCTGGATGAAAAATATTTTAAGAGTCGACTGGCGATAAAAATTTCAGATGGCGGGATAAAAAATGAAAGTTGCAAAAGCCAATACAGCAGCCACCCCGGCTAAATCAAAAACTCCTTTTTTTAGTAAAGAGGGCAGCAACGGGTTATTTTCAAAATCGCAGGATGAAACGTTTTTCAACAAGAGAGATAATTCCAGTTTGCTCATTCAAAGAAAACTGACAATTGGACCGGCCAGTGACAAATACGAACAGGAGGCAGATGCAACCGCAGGCAAAGTGGTACAAAAGCTCAGCGAAAACAAACCCTATCTTCCTAATCAAAATGGAAACAGTATCCAGGCAAAATTCAATACGCCAATAACTCCAACGATTACTCCTGTTCAAAAACCACAAACGAAAATCGCGGATGCTCAACCGGAAGAAAAATTGCAAAAGAAAGATGAGGAAAAAGAAGCTCCAAAAGAAAAGCTTCAAAAGAAACCTATTTTTGAAAGCAACGCCGAGCCCCCCGATGATAATGAAGAAAAAAATATCCAGCGCAAATGTGCCGAATGTGAGAAAGAGGAAAAAATTCAAAAGAAAGACGGCGGGACAGAGCACGGGAAAGATAAACCAGATGGCACGCTGCAAAGGAAACCTATTTTTGAAAGCAATGCTGATCCCTCGGAAAAAGAGAAGTCCATACAGCGAAAATCTGCTGCATCCGAACAGCTGCAAAAAAAATCCGGAACCGATTCTTCTGAAGCAGATTCCAAAAATATCGAAAGCAGCTTGAGCTCTACAAAGGGCTCTGGATCTCTTTTGCCTCAGAATACTCGTGAACAAATGGAGTCTTCATTCGGAGCCGATTTCTCCAAAGTCCGGCTTCACAATGACAGTACCGCTGCAAAAATGAGCGATAACTTGAATGCGCAGGCATTTACTCATGGAAACGACATTTACTTCAATGCGGGAAAATATGATACCGGCTCTGAACAGGGTAAACATTTGCTGGCACATGAACTTACCCACACATTACAACAAGGCGCAAGTGCCAGGAACAAAGAAAATGATACACATAAAAACGAACTCGTTCAAAAGGCACCTGGCATAGCTAAAGCTGCTGCTCCAACGAGTTCGGAAGTCGTCGACATATCGAAGGGCACGTTCAGTCCTTCAGATACAGTAAAAAAAGAAATTGAAGATGCAAAAGACAAAGGCTTGGATGTTCGCATCAAAGCCGGAGCATTTGCGGCGGAGGGCACAATAAGAATAAAGAAAAAAGGAGAAGATTACGATTCTCATTCACCCGCATATTTGTCTCTAACGAATGCGTGGCTGCAAAAGATAAGTGTGCTAGCCTTGCGTGTTGACGTTAAGAGTAACCAGGTAACAGGCCTCATAACAATAAAAGGAGGCGGGTCAGATGTGTCTGCCTGGTTGGCCTCATTAAAGAAAATGGAAGCTGAGATCGGGATGGGATTTCATTTCAAGGGACTGCCCGATACAAGCAACATCATAAACAAGCTGGAGAATGGGACACTCTCGATTGGTTTCACAGATTTCACAATTAGCATAGGAGGATTCTTTGATCTGAAATTAAGCCTCACGCTTGAGAACATGAATACGCCGATTTTCCAGGGATCGGCGACAATGAAACTGAAAGGTGCGGAAGGGCAGGTGAATGTTGATAATACTCACGGCGGTAAATTAGGTGGGTCAGGTAGTTTAACTATTACAGGGTTTAAAGGATTCAGCGGACAGATCGAAGTAAAATATGATGCAGAAACAGGTAATCTTGATATTCATGGTAAAGCAGATTACACCGGTGATAAATTATCAGGATCGATTGAACTGATCGCTACGGACGCAGACACTGCAAAGAATTTTTCAAAGGATGCAATTGCCGCAGCGGGTGGAAAAAATAAAGTGCAGGATGCGGCCCCACCCGCACCTGTGCCGGCACCGTCAGGAACCAAGCCGAGAGCGTTGGCAGGCGCAGGTCAGTTACAGTTCAACCTCACAAAATGGTTTGCAGGAACTGTAAATGTTGTCGTAGATGCTGAAGGCCATGTAACCGTGATTGGAAAAATTGCGCCGCCGGCGGAAATAGAATTATTCAAACAAAAGAATTGGGATAAAGAATTATTCAAATTAGAAGCGAAAGCGTACTATGGAATTCCTGTTGTCGGAGATTTGAATTTATTCGCGAATATAAGTTTACATGCCATCGCCAAATTAGGTCCGGCAAAGATCTACAACATTGAAATTTTAGGTACCTACTCAACCGATCCAGCGATACAAAAGAATATCCAGATTGCGGGCTCCATCAACATCTCGGCATATGCAGGTCTTAGTTTGCGCGCAGAAGGTGGCGCAGGTATAGAAATTCTAAGTCATGATCTAAAATTCGGTGTGGGTGTACAGGCAGATGTGGGAGCGCAGGCTTATGCTGATGCGCGACCGACTATTGGCTGGCGGGAACCCGATCAATTCTATATCAGTGGCACCCTGGAAATTGTTGCTCAACCGATGCTCGGTCTGGGTGGAGACTTTTTCATTCAAATTGAAACACCATGGTGGTCGCCACTCTCAGATAAAAAATGGACCTGGCCGTTATTCTCAAAACAATGGCCATTGGGAGATCCGATTGGAATTAGTGCAACCATTAAAGATTATGTATTGGGTTCCGGTGATGTTCCGGAAATAGAATTCAAGAAACCTGAATTCGATGCATCGAAGTTTATGACCAACATGGTCGATAACAACCTACCGGATAAAGCAGGTGAAGATGGTCCGGGAAAAGGTGACTTCAAAGATGATGGCACTGCCACCAAACCAGATGTACCGGATAAAAACGCAGGTAAAAAAGGCGCTGATAAAGAATCTCCAAAAGGGAAAAAAGATGTATCGACAAAACCAACCAAAGCCAAACCAGATCCCAAAGCAGCACAGGAGGCGGGCAAAATATTCCAGGATGCAGGGAAGCAATTAGAACAAGCGCATCCTAAAGAGCCCATTACCAAAGCTGATCTCAGAGCTAAACTAAATGAGATCGAAAAGAAAGTAAATGGAATCAGGTATGACATTAGGTTGGCCGGCGAACAATGGGAAGTTTCATCATCAGCAAAGGGAATAGATAATGATAAGCATGTGAAGTTTGGAGCAACATTAACTGATGAAGATAAAAAGGGGAATAAGAACGACCCAATAAAAATTCATCAAACATTTGATGTAGAGGGTCAGGCTCACGAATTAGATACCAAAGATGGGTCCGACGAATTGGTAATGTTTTCTAACCCCGTCAATTTAAGCAGTCACCCTGATAAAGATGTGAGAGACGCCCACGACGACTATTTGACGGCAATCGAAGACCCCAAAGCCAAAAGCCCCACTGCAAAAATTAAAAAGGCAAATGAAAAAATTCTAATAATCATTAGTAAAATAAAAGCCGCTAAAATGGCGAGTGCCCCTGGAGCAAGTGCTCCTGGTATAGGTACAATTGATC
>DASXOT010000256.1:0-3181 GCA_036494065.1 Chitinophagaceae bacterium | reverse complement strand
TCAGTCATTACCCAGGTACAGCAACCATTGTTCGCGGCCTTCCATCTTCTTCCTCGATCATTCCGTCAACGGGAATGATCAAATTTTATAACCATCTTCCATCAGGAGAACTAAACGATGAATTCCAAAAAGCAGAATGGGTGATCAGTAGGTCCGGATACAGTACTGTTATGGATATTGTGAAACTGCGAAAGAAAAGCATATTAGTTCCCACGCCGGGACAAACGGAACAGAAATATCTTGCAAAATACCTCCAACAAAGACAACTGGCATTTACAATTGACCAGGATAAGTTTGCCTTGATTAGGATGTTAGATGAGGCACGGAAATTTGATTACAAGCTTATCGAGCTTCCAAATTCTAATGAATTAAGTAAGGCCGTCAAAGAATTCCTTAAAACATTATCTAAGTATTGAGCATGCCGCTCATCTTTGACCTCAAGTAGAATTAAAAAAATATTTCATTATAAGACGTTGAAAATATTATGATTGAATGGTTTATCAAAATACTCCTAATAAATTAGTTGTTCTACTAATCAGTTAGTAGTACATTGTGTAAAATTTTCAGGATGATAAAACTGGCAAACAGGGAAGAACAGATCATGCAGGTATACTGGAATTTGGGGAAGGCATTTATTAAGGAAGTGATTCCGCATCTCTCCGATCCTAAACCGCATTATAATAGTGTGGCTACCATGGTGAAGATATTGGAAGAAAAAGGTTTTCTTGACCATGAAGCAGTCGGCAATCTTTACCGTTATTTTCCGATTGTGACCAAAGAAGATTATCAAAAACATGCGATGAAAGATATTGTAAGCAAATATTTCAATAACTCCTATCCGCGCATGCTTGCATTTTTCGCGAAGGAGCAAAATCTCTCCGAGGACGAATTGTACAACATTCTTGAAATGATCAAATCCAACAAATCATGACTTTGCCATACATGCTTAATGTTGCGTTGATACTGGCGGCCTGCCTTGTTTTTTACAAGTTGTTATTACGCCGTGAAACTTTTTATGCGGTCAATCGCTATGTGTTGATCGTTTGCCTGGCGATAGCATTTGCTTTGCCCCTGGCAAAGGTGCCGCAGCAATTCTCTTTGCGGAATTCGGCAACAATTTCACAAAATTCCGGACAGTCACCGGCTGTTAAACAAAATATCATTGTTTCACCCGTTGTTGAAACTCCTGTTATTGAAAAGAAATCGGCTTCAGAAATCCGAAACCCACAGGTCTCTTCAGGATTTTCTTTTGCACAAATAATTAAATGGCTGGCCTGGTTGTATTGGTTTGGGGCTGCTGTTTTTGCGGCAAGTTTTATTTTCCAGGTTTGCCTGTTGGTCTGGCGTTCTTATCACAATCCCGTGATTGTTGATGGCAAATATCGAATAGTGGAAGTAAATGGCGATAAAGCGCCTTGTTCATTTGGAAATACAATTTTTATCAATCCTGAAAAATATGAGTGGGAAACTTACAGCCAAATCCTTTTGCACGAGAAGATCCATATTCGGCAAAGACATACGATCGACATTTTAATCGGAGAAGTAGTGTTGATTTTTCAATGGTTCAATCCATTTGCATGGACATACCGGCGTGAAATAGAAAGTAATCTTGAGTTCCTGACAGATGACCAATTGATGCTGAAAGAGAAACTGGACAAGAAAATTTACCAGTTGAGTCTTGTAAAAGTGTCAGCACCTCATTTTCCCCTGAGTTTAACCACCAACTATAATCAGTCAATTCTTAAAAAACGTATAGCCATGATGAACAGTAAAAGATCCAGTCTGCATACGGCGTGGAAATATTTTTTCCTGATGCCGGTGCTTATTTTTTTAGCCTGCTTGTTGAATGAGCCGACTGCAAAGAGCCAGACGAATGATTCAAAACATGCAAAGAATTTTCACAACCGTGACATCGAAACAGAAGGGTCGTGGTTTGCAACCATTAAGAATGAGAAAATCTCTATTCAATTCAAGAGCGATGACGACTCTGACGGCGACCATGGTTTCAACAACGAGACTTTCAAATTAAGTGATCTTTCTCCCCAGCCAAAAGACGGGCAGATATCATTTAAGGTAACACGTGATGCCGGGACCGTGGAATTCAATGGAAGATTTGAAGGTAATACCGGAATGGGGCATTACAAATTTGTTGCAGATAAACGATATGGAGATGACCTGAGCGGTGAACTAAAAGAAAAGCTTGATGAGCGCGACCAAATGGTGTTCTTTTTTGTGAACGTTAAAAAAGATTTTGTTACCATGTTGAAGGGTGAAGGATTTACTGATATTACTAAAGACGAAGTAATACCAGTCGCTGCGCTTGGAATCGATCAGCCCTATATTCGCTCCATTAAAAATGCAGGGTTCAAAGATCTGTCGCTGGAACGTTTAATACCTCTGAAAGCCCTGGGCATTGATGGGAAATATATTGAAGAAATACGCAGTGCCGGCTACAAGGATATTAGCGCTGACCAATTGGTTTCCTTTAAAGCACAAGGGATCGATAAAGAATACATTACTAAGGTGAGACAGATGAAAGGGAAAGATGATAAAGGACAAGGTGGTGATGCAGAGGATATCGTTACATTCAAATCGATGGACATTACGCCGGAGTATGTCAATTCCTTCAAAGCAGTTGGATATGACAACATTCCTAACCAGGAATTAGTGTCTTTTAAAGCTGTGGGTGTTACGCCTGAATATATCAAAGGGTGGCAGGCCCTGGGATTCAAAGATATTAGTCCCGAGGAATTGGTGGGCATGAAATCACAGAATATAACACCTGATTATCTCAAAGACTTTACTGACTTGGGTTATAAGGATATACATCCTGAAAATCTCGTTGCTTTAAAGGCATTAAAAGTTACACCCGAATGGATCCACAGCTTTGAGGCTGCTGGTTACAAGAATATCGACATGGACCAACTACCAGCACTCAAATCACAAAATATTACCCCTGAATATATCAAGAGCTTTGAAGCTGTTGGTTTTAGCAATATTCCACTAGAAGAGATTGTGTCTGTGAAGGCTATGGGTATTACTCCCGAGTATATTAAAGACATGAAGGCAAAAGGGTTTAATTATAACAGCCTGCAGAAATATATTACGCTGAAGAGTCTCGATTAAAAGTTAAGACCACTACGTTTCGTTTGCCGGGAAGAGAACTGATTTTCTTCCCGGT
>DASXOT010000255.1:0-7107 GCA_036494065.1 Chitinophagaceae bacterium | reverse complement strand
TTAGCGCTGTCATTACTATTATGGTATTCGATATTGAATTCAGGTATTGAGGCAAGCATTACAGGTGTTCTTGTGGCCTTTGCAATGCCTGTCAATTCATTGCCAAAACTGGAAAAGATCATTCATAGTGTTGTAAATTTTTTCATACTTCCACTTTTTGCCCTGGCAAATACTGCGATATTAATCCCAGGCGATATTTCGGTGTCATTGAATAATACAATTGCATTGGGCATAATAGGAGGCCTGGTGGTTGGCAAACCGGTGGGCATTTACTTGTTTAGCCGGATACTGGTCGGCCTCGGGATCGCCAAATTGCCAGGACGCGCATATTGGAAAGAGTTTCTTGGGATGGGCACGCTCGCAGGTATCGGGTTCACCATGTCGATATTTACGACTACGCTGGCATTTGCCAATGAGATACATCGTGATATGGCGAAGATTGCGATACTGGTAAGCATGTTGCTATCCTTAGTGGTGAGTTGGTTTTATTTTTTATTGGTGGGAAATAAGGCTACGCGAAAATCGGTGATCGGAATTGAACAGCAAGGGAGCCTGGATACTGGAATGGTATTAGGCTAATACAAGCAACTTCTTGCTTCAAGAAAATTATTACATGGCAAGCAATCGTAAGGCTCTCCAGTTCTCCGGAGGGCCGTTTTTATTTCAATTTACTCCAGTCTATTCGCGAACGGATTTTCGAGTTCGATAACTTCTTGACAAGATTCATCCGAATCATGCCACTGGAGGCATGTGTGTAGGCAGCCTCGTAGACCGATCCAATTAAAGGACCATTTTCGTCGGTAAATCGAATCTGGTCTCCCGAAATGTAAATCTCTTTTTTCGCCCCTATAAAAAAACGCTTGTTGTCGCTTTCAAAACAAATAATGCTGCCAACTTCCCACCCTTCAGTCCACCCTTTGGGGTTATAAATATTTATTAGTTTGTAATTGTGCCCATTCCTGATTAGCATGTGGGGATCGGCAATTTTACCCCAATGCAAAAAATTTGACCATATTCTCCCGGCGAGAACGCAAGCAATAGCGATGACGATTATTATAAAAACAATATTATGATGCAGGAAATCAGTCAAATTCATATTTTTATTTTTCCAGTCAGCAGAATTTTCTTCAAACAAATATATAAACAGAATGCGGCGTTTTCACCTATTAATTTATTCATTGATCCATATCATGAGATTTTCGGTTGACTGCCGGTTAATCTTTGAAAAAGTCCCGTTACACAGGAAGGTTGTCAATGGGTAAAGAATACTCTGTGTGAATGTCAAAATGCGATAACTTGTCGATGAATGTTGTAGAATGGTGCTTATTAAACCGAACATTTTTGATTCATTCTTCTACCGCCGGGATCGGACCTGGAATATCTGCCCCCTCCATAATACAGATGAAATCGCACTTCCAGCTACAGACGGTTGCAAGATCGTTTGCCTATTTGTTCATTCAAATACCAGGGAAAAAAAAGGATCAATCTTTTTGCTTCATGGGAGAGTGGGTAACGCTTCAAGATACTCCTATTATGTGAAGCCGTTGGTGAAAGAAGGGTTTGACATATTTATTGCAGACTGGCGCGGGTATGGAAAATCGGAAGGACGCGCAAATCATCTTAATGTTGCAGAAGATTCAAAACTCGCATTAATGCACTTTTTATCAATGAAAGAAACCCGTAACTCCAGGAAAATTCTTTGGGGCCTATCAATCGGTGGCCAGGTTGCTATTCACCTCGCGAAAGAATTTCGGGGATATTTTGATGCACTGGTTACCGAGGGATCTATTTCTTCATTTAAACAAGCAGCCAGGGACTATTATCACAAGGCCTTACAGGTTTTTGTGAAGGAGCCTTATTCAGCAGCTCATGATATAAAAGAGATCGTTGACCTTCCCAAGTTAATCATACATAGTACGGAAGACAACGAAATTTCTTTTCAAAATGCAGAAACCCTGTTTCGCAATGCTAAAGAGCCAAAGTCATTGCTTAAAATCAAAGGCAATCATCTTTATGGTCTGAATAGAAAAAACGCAGCTGCTTACATCAAAGAATTTAAAAGGGTAGCATGGGCATCGTAAAGGGCGATTTATGTTTGATTCACTAATTAAAATTAAGTATAGGTGACTTCGAAACAATTTGACAATTTATGGGCGATTATACTCGGCGGATCAAGTGGATTTGGATTTGCGACCGCTGAAAAGCTGGCCGGTCATGGGATGAACTTAGCAATTGTCTACAGAGAGACAGCAATAGTTGAAAAAGAAATAAAAGGCAAATTCAGGAAATTGGAGAGTGAAAACGGAATCAAAATTTTATCTTTTAACCTGAGCGCGCTTGATGTAGAAAAACGACAGTCGATGATCCGGGAAATTTCAGTGAATATTTCCGGGGACAAAATCAAATTACTTTTGCATTCTATCGCGAGGGGCAATTTAAAACCGCTAATAAATAACGAAAATGTTCAGGGGGAATTGACCGTTGATGATATCCAGTTAACCGCGTACGCGATGAGCAATAGCTTGCTTGACTGGACAAGGGACATATTGCGTGCGAATCTTTTTCACAAAGATGCCAGGGTAGTTGGCCTTACCAGTGAAGGGGCTCATAAATATTGGCAGGGATATGCCGCAGTTTCTATAGCGAAATCATCCCTCGAGAGTTTGATAAAATATATGGCTGTCGAGTTTGCGGGTTTTGGAATAAAAACTAACCTGGTGCAGGCAGGTATTACACGAACTCCCTCGATGGAAAGAATACCGGCCAGTGAAACATTAATTGAACTATCATCTAAACGAAACCCAATGGGGCGAATGACAAAGCCTGAAGACGTAGCAAACATGGTCTACTTACTTTGTACTGACGAAGCATATTGGGTAAATGGATCTGTTATTCATGTGGATGGAGGTGAACATTGTTGCTAGATAATCATGGATGATCAGTATAAATATATTTTAGATTACCTGCCTTTTAAATCAAGCTTTCGATTCGTGGACTCTATTTCTTTCATTGATGAAAACCGCGTTTCGGGCAGGTACACATTAAGAAAGGATGCTTTTTTTTACGAAGATCATTTTAAAGACCGGCCGGTGACTCCTGGTGTAATTCTTATTGAGATCATGGCCCAAATAGGAATGGTGACATTGGGTATTTATAATTTACTCTTTGTTTCTTCCGAAGACCCCGTCAAAGGAAAATTCTTCCCAATATTTACATCAACTGAAGTGGAGTTTTTCAAAATGGTTTTGCCGGGTGAAACGGTGGAAGTACGCGCTGAAAAGAAATACTATCGGTTGAATAAATTAAAATGTCATGTGGAAATGTATGATTTGAAAAATGAGCTCATCGCGAGAGGCAATTTTGCAGGTATAATAAAAAGTGCGCAATGATTTTTTTAATTGACCATCCTGATGAATAAGCGTGTTGTAGTTACAGGTTTGGGTGTTGTATCTCCCAATGGAACGGACGTACCGGCTTTCCTGGAAGCGATCCGAAGCGGTAAATCAGGCTTACAATTCGTTCCACAGTATCGTGAGTTAAATTTCAATTGCCAGGTTTCAGGTATCCCCCAATTTGAATTTAATGATTTAAAAAACTATCTGCCTGAGACTGTTCTGTATGGTTTGAAAAGCAGAGGTGTTGGCTATGGTGTAAAAGCAGCTGCTGAAGCATGGGTAAATGCGGGAAATCAAATAGAAACCGGAGAACCTCTTTGGGATACAGGTTGTGTTTTTGGAAATAGTGTAGGTGATTCCGAATTGATCAAGACCGTCATTACCAAAGTAGATCGGCACGAGGCAAGAAAGATTGGCTCACGAATGGTTGAGCAGATAATGCTTAGCGGAGTTAGTGCTTACATTGAAGGGATGTTAGGATTGGGAAATAAAGTCATTACAAATTCCGCTGCGTGTGCCACAGGTACGCAGGCAATATTGATGGGGTATGAATATATTAAATATGGCATGACGAAGAGAATGATCGTTGGCAGTTCTGAACATGTGGACCAATATATTTTTGGTTCTTTTGACGCGATGCGGATACTTCCCAGGAAATTCAATGATGAGCCATACAAGGCATCAAGACCCATGAGCACATCGGCCTCAGGTTTTGTTCCCAGTTCAGGCGCCGCTGCCCTTGTACTGGAAGATCTTGATTTTGCGTTATCAAGAAATGCAATGATCTATGCCGAAGTGTTGGGTGGCTTCAGCAATTCCGGGGGACAAAAATGTGGAGGGTCAATGACATCGCCAAATTCGAAGGGCGTTATGAAATGTATTTTGGAAGCGTTAACGGTATCGGACGTGCAAGCATCGGCGATAGATTTAATCAGCGGCCATTTAACAGCGACCCATGCGGATCTAACAGAAATACAAAACTGGTCCGAAGTATTACAAAGAAAAGGACAGAATTTTCCAAAGATTAATTCTTTAAAGTCAATGATAGGTCATTGCCTGAGTGCTGCGGGTTCTATTGAATCGATAGCGGTTATTCTTCAGATATTTCACCAATTTATTCATCCCAATATAAATTTGGAAGACCCCAATCCTGCAATTACTAATATTATCGATAAAGTCTGCCTGCCTGTAGAATGCGAAGACGCCGGCGTAAACGTTGTAGCTAAAGCTAATTTTGGCTTCGGTGATGTCAATTCCTGTTTAATTTTTTCAAAATTTAAAATATGACAAGGGAAGAAGCATTTAAAGAATTTAAAAAGGTTTTGTGGCCTTACACAGCCAATAAAGACAAATTAGATTCCATCACAGAGGAAACAGATTTGATCAAAGATCTCCAGATTAATTCGGCAAACCTTGTAGATATAATTATCGATGCTGAAAATTATTATCACGTCGAGATCGATAACGACTCGGTTGAAAAAATGGTGAATGTCGGTAGCTGCATTGATGTTATTCTCAAAAAGATGAATGAAGAAAATGGATAGTATTGGTAATGATATTATTGATCTAAACTTTATAGATGCAAGCAGGTCACGCAATCAAAGATTTTTTTCAAAATTTATATCCGAATCGGAACAGAATCTTTTTGAAAGGTCAGGCTTGAGTTTCGAAGTCTTTGTGTGGCTTTTGTGGTCGATTAAAGAGTCAGTTTATAAATGCCAGAAAAGGATGTTGCCTGGGACATTGTTTTCTCCTTTGATAATGACTGTTCAGGAACTAGACGCCTGTTGCGACAAAAAGGGAATGGAACTTAACGCTGAGTGTTTTGAACAAGATAGTGCGGAGAGATGTCATTGGCGAGCCAGTGTTTCTCTGGGCGCGCGGAATTTCTACGCTAGGTCTCTTACTAGTTCACGATTTATTTTTACCACCGCACGATTACTGGATAGTTCCCACAATGTTTATGGAGGAATTAAATTCATTAATGATTCTGGCTATGATAACCAGCATTCGGAGGTCAGAAGTTTTGCGTTGCAGAGATTCGGACAAATCTTCGGCAGGAGCGAAGAATTAATCATTGAGAAAAACATTGCAGGTATACCGTTTCTTTTTAGAAATGGATCAAATACCGGCGTGGTTCTTTCTTTTTCCCATCATTATCACTTTATAGCTTATTCTTTCACAGGAAATGAACTATTTTGTTGACAGTTTTTAATGTTAAGCCGAATTTCTTCCTGCATTGATAATTCCAAAAGAGCAACGCATGGCAAGCTTGCCAAAAATGTTTTTTGCAGCAGCATTTGACTGTTCTTTTTCAATCTCCCGCACTTTAATGATGGCATATTGCTGTATTGTGGCTAATGGCAGAACAATTCTTTCACGCATCTGGACAGATAGTGACTCAACGGGGTAATCCGCCATCAATTCATTTTTACCTGAGAGAAGCAAAACATAGCGTTGGGTCAGTTCGTACTCCTCATAAATTTTATCCCAGATTTCACCAAACTGGGGATGGGCAGCGAGAAAAGCCGTCAAGGGGAAAAAACATTTCTTCATTGCCATTTCGCAGTTGTCGATCAGCGTCTTGAAGTAGAGTGAGTTTTTATACAATTCTTTTAATTCGTTGAGACGACCCAACTCGTGCGCTTTTTTCAATGCAACTCCTACACCATAGTAACCAGTAACATTTTGTTTTACCTGGCTCCAGGATCCAACAAATGGGATAGCTCGCAGATCTTTCAAAGACAATCTCGTTGCTCCTCCTCGTTTTGCAGGCCGTGAGCCAATATTCGTATCAGCATAAAACTGCAAAGGACTCACATAACTCAGGTAGTCCAGGAAGTATGGATGATTTTTTAGCTCATTGTATGCGGCAAAGCTTTCATCTGCCAATTCCTGGATTAATTGCTGCTCGTGTTCCTGGAGTGTCACCTTTGTGTCGATGAAAAGGTCGTTCGTAATACCCGCATTGATCAATTGTTCCATATTAAACTGGGCCGCGTCGATCGTTCCAAAACTCGAACTTACTGTTTGGCCCTGTATGGTCAGTTGTATTTCATTGTTAGCGATATTTTTTCCCAATGATGCATAGAACTTGTGAGTCTTTCCTCCGCCGCGTGCGGGAGGTCCACCACGCCCGTCAAAGAATATTACGTCAATACCGAATTTTTTTGAAATCGTAGTGAGTGCTTCCTTGGCTTTGTAAATGCTCCAATTGGCCATCAAATAGCCACCATCCTTGGTTCCGTCTGAAAAGCCAAGCATGATCGTCTGGCGGTTAGATCTCTTTTTCAAATGATAATGGTAGGTTTCGTTTTCGTAGAGCTCTTGCATGATATGACTGGCCTTCTCGAGATCCGAAACTGTTTCGAACAGAGGGACAATGTCAATGTTGATTTCTCCATGCTTCCACCCACTTAATTTAAACAGAGCAAGCACTTCGATAACATTCAATGCTGAATTACATTGACTGATAATATAGCGGTTACATCCTTGTTCTCCATTGTACCCCTGAATCGATTTCACAGCACGCATGGTTTCGATTGTATCTTTTTCGATCCCGTCTTCCAATGTCAAAGACGCATCGGATGAGGGCAACCCGCATAATGCGCGAATTTTTTCATCACTGTTGGAGGAGGAATAGTTTGCGGGTAACAGGGAAACCTTTTCATCAATCGCTTGCAACACTTTCGCATGTATTGAGCTCTCCTGG
>DASXOT010000254.1:0-2256 GCA_036494065.1 Chitinophagaceae bacterium | reverse complement strand
ACAGTCATTTGCACAACTGTAAACAAAGTTTGCGCGAGCGGAATGAAAGCAATAGCGCAGGCAGCACAAGCTATCATGTTGGGCGACGCGGATATTATCGTAGCCGGTGGCATGGAAAATATGAGTGCTGTTCCTTTTTATGTTGAAAGTTTGCGCTGGGGAAATAAATATGGTGATTCAAAATTGATTGATGGTCTTGCAAAGGACGGCTTGACTGATTGCTATAACGGATACGCGATGGGTTGTGCAGCGGATCTGACAGCGGTTGAGCAAAACATCAGTCGTGAAGACCAGGATAAATTTGCAATTGATAGCTATACGCGCAGTCAGAATGCATGGAACAACGGCAGGTTCCAGGACGAGGTAGTGCCTGTAGAAATTCCTTCACGAAAAGGTGAGATCACTAAGTTTGAAAAAGACGAGGAGCCCTGGAATGTAAAGTTTGACAAGATACCCGGACTAAAACCGGCGTTTGGGAAAGAAGGTACCGTTACAGCGGCTAATGCGAGCACTATGAACGATGGCGCCGCCGCCCTGGTCTTAATGAGCAAAGAAAAAGCAGCTGAATTAGGAATAAAACCGATTGCAAAAGTCATTTCCTGGGCGGATGCCGAGCAAGCTCCCGAAAAATTTACAACAACACCCAGCATAGCCGTACCCAAAGCAATAAAAAAAGCCGGATTGGAAATAACCGATATTGATTTTTTTGAATTGAATGAAGCGTTTAGTGTGGTGGGAGTTGCCAATACCAGGCTAATGAAATTAGATAGTACAAAAGTAAATGTCAATGGCGGGGCTGTTTCCCTTGGACACCCCCTCGGGGCGAGCGGCGCAAGAATTATTATTGCCTTGATAAATGTTCTGAAACAAAACAAGGCCAGGTACGGAGCCGCGGGAATCTGCAACGGCGGGGGCGGTGCCAGCGCAATGGTGATAGAATCAGTGTAAACGATTGAGTAATGCGTGCAGCATGTTTACCTGCGTTCGCATGCGACCTTTTTGGGCTTCTACATTAACATAAATAATATTTTTTCTGCCAAGGTATATACTGAGTGAACCATCATCAACCGCATTTTTTGTGTTCTGAAGTACAACATTGAAATCCGCCTGTTTTAATTGCCGGAATAATATCGTGTCGGTTAAAATAAAAAAATTATCGGGATCTCGGAGAGGATTGATATGAACCTTCAACGCATCTTTTGCCCGACTTCCCAGGGGCGTATAACTCTTGATTGAATACTTACCGTTTTCGTTGTTATGCAGAGAAATAAAACTGGTTAGGGAATCCGGAATTTTTTGAAGGATAAAAGCGGCGAAAGCTTTTACTGAACTAATGGCAGCACTTGTTACATGACTGTTCAACAGACGCAGATTTTTTTTAAGTCCGGTATTGGTAAAGATGCGGTTAGGATCAAAAAGAAACCATCGTCCACTCTTCTTAAAACTCATTAGTCTTTTACCATTATTTTCAACTTCAATAAGCAATCCACCAGTTTTTCGCAGCATTACTTCCGCAGCTTTATCGGAAGCAGTCTCGTCATCATGAAGATGGATCATCACTGTTTTGGTTGAAGATCCGTATTGACTTAACCTGATTGAAGTCGAATTATTACCCCAGTCAAAACTATATTTTGTTTGTACAGGGGAGTACCCTGCAGAATCGCTCTGAGAAAAAACAAAAAGGGGAACCCCAAAGCAAAGAAGAAGGGTGGCTAGTTTTAACATTCTATATTATTAATCCCAATATTCTCGTCTTCGTTTTTAAACACATAGAAACACAGATACACATAGACTTCAACTATTTTTGTATTTCCACATAATCCTTTCAAATCCCATTAACCATAGTTCTATTCCCTCACAATCCTTTCAAATCCGATAAATCATAGTTCTATTTCCACAATCTTTGCAAATCCCATTCATCGTGGTTCTCTCCTGGTTCTATTGCTTCAATTCTTCCTTCATCCTATGCATTACATCCTTGTCGATCATTTTTTGAGCGAGGATGATCATATTTTTGAATGCCTTCGCATGAGATATCCCATGACCAATGATTACGGGTTTTGCAACGCCCAACACAGGTGTACCGCCATAATTTTCAAAATTGAAACGATCGAAATATTTATGTTCCAAATTTTGACGTTCACTGATCTCATATAATGACTCGGCCATTTTGAGGATTACATTTCCGGTAAAGCCCTCACAAACTACCACATCGGCCACATCCAATAAAATGTCACGACCTTCTATATTTCCTAT
>DASXOT010000253.1:0-2837 GCA_036494065.1 Chitinophagaceae bacterium | reverse complement strand
CAAATATGGAAAGTGATTTGGAATGATGGCTATTGAATGTTTTAGCATTCCGATAAAACAACCACGAATACACTTAGCATACTTAGATTCACTAAGATTTTTTAAAAAGTTTTCTTAGTGTGTCTTTATGATCGGAGTGCCTTAGTGGCTTAATTGATCGTAATCAATTAAGCAGAATTTTCTCCGTTGTGGATTGTTCGCCAGTCATTACAACGACAATGTATTCACCTTGTGGCAACGTATTTAAATGCATAGTGAATGATGATTCCTCAAACTGAGATTTTTGCACAGGTTCACCCATTAAATTGTAGATAATTACGGAAAGAGGTTGATCGCCTTCATTTTTCTTAAAATAAATATCTCGTCCAATATTTTCAATTTCTACGTTCAGACTCTTCGATTGCAGAAGTCTTGTTTCAGGCTCGTCTTTTTGTCCTGCTTTTATAGGTACACCGAGAACGCTGTTGTATGCCCAATCCCTTATTATTATATTTTTATTTGTCATAGAGAGCCTTATCCAACCAAAATAATACTTAAAAGGATCTCCTGTAGACCGCAACTTTATACCCAAGTAACGATCCTGCCCTTTCAACTTAGCCCATACATTTTTGCATGATCGCGGAAATTCGAGCCAGAGCATAAGAAAACTATTCCCCGACGCAAAACTGCCTGCGGCAACGTTTTGCCCTTCCTTTAAAGGAGTTACAAACCAGGAATAGAAACCTCGAAAGGGCTCGCAGGTACGCGATGCTCTAACATAGTTAGAATATGCGTCAACATGGACACTTTTGCTGCCGGTTTCTTGTCCGGTAGTTTCAATCACCACATCTACAATCCCGTCATTATTTAAATCGACAGAGCCGTAACTACCCAACTGATGATGAATTACAATGTCAAGTGGGTTTGTGTAAATAATTTGCGCATCCGCTTGCTGCATTAAGAAAAATGAGGAGGCTATGCCGGAATAGGCTGTTAATTTTTCGGCCAGTTTCTTATTCACGGAATTTCAATTTAGGTTGAATCATAAAGATAAAGAATGCAAATGATCCTGATTTGTTATTCTATCCAATACGAACCATCTCTCCCTTTTGTATCGTAACTTTGCCCTCCTTAATCGCTGATGAAAAAGGTTCACATTGTAGGCTTAGTTATCATTGCTGTTGCCATTGGTTTTATTGTAACCATGGCAAGTAATTATTCGGAATACCAAACTTTTTCGCAGGCGAGCGGGGAAAGTAAAATGGAGTTTCACGTCGTTGGAAAGCTTGATTCATTGAAGGGAATGACGTATGATCCTCAGAAAGATGCTAACTATTTTTCATTCTATTTAAAAGATAATAATGGCGATGTCCGGCAAGTGATCTTTCATGGCACCAAGCCGCAGGACTTTGAAAAATCGGAACAGATCGTGCTTACCGGCAGCATGCAGGGAACCGTCTTTAATGCCGATCATATTCTCATGAAGTGCCCTTCAAAATATAAAAGCGACCAGTTGGAGGTTTCTTCAAACTAAATAATTGATGAACGTACAGTACGAGGGAGAGCATTTACTTTTCGGCGAGATCGGCCAGATTTCAATTTACACTGCATTTATTTTTTCATTGCTGGCTTCGATCGGATTTTTTTCTTCGGCATTCAATAAAGATCCCGTAAAGAAAAAAAGCTGGAAGCAATTTGCGCGCACCGCCTTCTTCATACAGGGTGGTGCCATCTTTGCCATCATCATTTCTCTTTTCTTCATCATTCATAACCATTACTTCGAATATTATTATGCATGGGAACATTCCAATCGTGCCCTGCCTTCCAAATATTTGCTGGCTTGTTTTTGGGAAGGCCAGGAAGGAAGTTTTCTGCTGTGGATGTTCTGGAACATGGTGCTTGGCACGGTTATGATTTTTACGCTGAAAGAAAATGAAGCGCGAGTGCTCAGTGTGTTTTCCGTCGTACAGGGATTTCTCGCTTCGATGTTACTCGGCGTTTTTGTTTTTAACTATAAAATCGGAAGTACGCCCTTCATGCTGTTGCGCGATCAGATGAGCAATGCACCTATTTTTCACCGCGCCGATTATTTGAGCTTCATTAAAGACGGAAACGGCCTGAATCCTTTACTGCAGAACTACTGGATGGTGATTCATCCGCCCATTTTATTCCTCGGCTTTGCTTCCACACTTATTCCTTTTTCATTTGCGATGTCGTCGCTGATGAATAAAAATTTTTCTTCCTGGACGAAACCTGTTTTACCCTGGTCTTTATTTTCCGCAGGAGTATTAGGAACCGGAATCATGATGGGAGGCGCCTGGGCATATGAATCGCTGAGCTTCGGCGGATATTGGGAATGGGACCCTGTGGAAAATGCCTCGCTCGTTCCATGGCTCGTTTTAATTGCAGGCATTCACACGGCACTGGCGTACAATAAAACCGGGCGTTACCTGCGAACGACGTATTTGTTTTTTATCATCACATTTATTCTCGTTCTCTACTCCACGTTTCTTACACGAAGCGGAATTCTTGGCAATACCTCGGTTCATGCTTTCACCGATTTAGGAATGAGCGGACAGCTTGTGATCTACATGGCAAGCTTATCGATCCCGGCCATCATTTTAATGATCGTGAACTGGAAAAAAATTCCAATCATAAAAACAGATGAAAAAGTTCTGACACGTGAATTCTGGATCTTTATCGGCTCTCTCATTTTTTTCATTGCAGCCATTCACATCATGTTCAACACATCATTGCCGGTGTGGAATAAATTATTCGGCACCGACATGGCATTGCCGGGAGATCAAACTTCTTTCTACAATAAAGTGCAGCTATGGGCCGGTGTGCTCATCGCTTTG
>DASXOT010000252.1:0-2423 GCA_036494065.1 Chitinophagaceae bacterium | reverse complement strand
CTCGTGACTCATTACCGACAATAGCTCCTCTTTCAATTGCTTCATTTTTTCCATCTCCCGGCTTGTTTTCGTTTCCCTGGACATGGAATGATCCAATTGCATGTTCAATTGCTCAACCTGCTGCTCCAGCAATTCATTTTGAACCTGCATAGATTCCATCTTAACGGAATGAAACCGGTACACAGTAAAAACCATGATGGTAGCGATTCCCGCAACAAACCACCAAATGGAATAATACATCAGGCCAAAAAAGAGCAGGCACACGGCAAAAAAAACGAAATAAAATTTTTTCATAGTATCTTTTTTTATACGTTAGTTGAGAACTTCAGAAATAGCAATTTCAGCCTTTTCTAACCTGTCGATAATTGAAATATCCTTCAGGAATGGGTTCCATTGAAAGATCAGCTTATCAATCGGCCGCCATAGAATTACCCAGCTAAAAACATCAAGCCCATTGGCTAGTCCCGAATCAATGCGGTATTTGCCATCTAATATTAATGGCAAAAGCCCCTGGCAGATCATCACAACTCCCAGGCTCATAAATAGCAGCATATATGATCTTCGCTTGAATTTTTCGAAGGACGCATAGAGGAATGTTTTTTTCTCACCAAAATGCCTTCGTATGGCATATACTAATGGCTCGGCATACTGCTTATCTTCTTCACCCTTGTAACTTATTTTATAAGAAAAATTAGTTTCTCTGCGGGCCGCCACAATGCAGTTCATAATGTAGTCTTCAAACTCGTGGCTCAGTTGTCGCTTGTAGATGGGCGCTGGGTCCTGTGCATTAAAGTAGCCTTTAAAGATGTTTTGATCTAAAGACAGGAAAATATTAATATTCTTTATGATCGGATGTTTCATAGGTATAGACAACGATAGTTGCACTTGACTCGGTCAATGAAGCTATTTCACAACAATTAAACGCATACCTCTTTGTTTAATGAAACTGATCTTTGTTTTTTTTCGGAAATTATAAGGAAATGAAATCGCGGGCTAAGGGATTTCCTCTATTTTTTTATATCTGTCCTGAATTACAATTTTTTATTAGAATAAGCGATTAATTTTTCCGTTGAAAGCCAAATAAAACCGGTTCCGCTATCCATGGAAAAACAAATCAACGGGGATAATTTTAAGCTGACCCTGGTCATGAAGCATGCTTCAACCGGGCTTGCGGAAATAGACGCCAGCGGAAAGATCAACTCCCTGAATTCCCGCGGTAAGAAGCTATTGAAACCAATATGGATCGCAAAAAATATCAATGACGATAACCTGTACACCGTATTGGAAAGTATCGCTCCCGAAATAATTCATAAAATAAAGAATCATTCGCGCCCCTGGGGAAATATTATATCGGATGAGCCATATAGCTTTACTCTTTCCTTTGGAGAGGAAGATGTTGAGCGGTATTTCACTTTTACTGTAACCAAGATATCCGCTGATTGTATAATCGTGGATTTCGACGATGTTACCGAGAATCGGCTTAAAGAAAAGGCGATTATGGAATTAGTTGCCGATAAAGCAGTGGCGCAGGGAAAATATGAGATCGCATCCAATGTATTACATGATATAGGGAATGCCCTGGTCGGATTTGGATCTTATGTCAATCGTATAAAGCGTTCCCTGGAACATAATGACCCCGAAAACCTTCATAAACTAACTGCTTATTTTTTATCACAGCAAGCTTTGTTGATGCCGGTCCTGGGTGAAGCGAAAGCCGGAGCCGTAATTAACATGCTTGGAGGCATCACAGAATCTCAGCGAAAAAATAAAGAAGATATCGGGAAGTCAATTACCGAGCAACTTAATATCATTAATCACATCCAGGAAATACTGCACATCCAAAAGCAGTATTTGAACGGCCATTCTGTTTTTGAAAAGAAGCCAATCAACCTGCGGGCGATTATCAACGACTGTATTTTGATGCTATATGCATCTATGGAAAAGAGAGAAATTGCTCTGGCCGTAAATGTTCCCGAAAAATTACCCGCCATTGAAGCTGACCGCACAAGATTGATGCAGGTGATATTAAATATTCTCAAAAACAGTATTGAGGCTATCGACATTAATGCGCCCGAGAAAAAAATCACGATTAGCGCCCGGGTAGAAAAAGAGTTGTTAAGCTTGTCTATCTGTGATACGGGCCATGGGTTTGACGAAACAACGGGCAAGGGCCTTTTTACGAGAGGATTCACCACAAAAGCGTCGGGTACGGGACTCGGTTTAAGTAATTGCAAGGCGATCATTGAAAGTCATGAAGGCACCATCGGCATTAGCAGTGATGGCTTTGGAAGGGGAGCCACAACCAGGATAAAATTTAAAATTTAATATTCTAATAATTATGAATGATACAGCAAATACCTCGGTACTGGTAATAGATGACGAGGAAATGGTAAGAGACAATATTGAAGAAATTCTTACGCCAC
>DASXOT010000251.1:0-2431 GCA_036494065.1 Chitinophagaceae bacterium | reverse complement strand
CTTCCCGGTCCATCAATGACCCAGAGGTTATGCGAACGCGGTCATTCAATTTCAATTCTTTCGGATAGACTTCAATATTTTCATGCTCATCCAAGAATCTCTTAATCGTTTGTATTTCCTTTTCCTTTACAATGGCGGGTTTTTTATTCCAATAAACAAAATTGATTACTCCGGAAGTCATACGCACCCTGATTTTTTCTTCATCGCCCACTTTTACGAAAACATATGACTTAAACAGTGGCTCCTCAATGGTCTTCAGCCTGTCGCTCCATTTCCTTTTGATCTTGTTTAAGGGGCAATAGCTTTCAACGCCCTTTTCCAATAAAAGTAAATTGACTTTCTTTTCCCACCGGGGGCGGGTATAAACCGCGTACCACTTTCGAATTAAAGGCTCATTCATTTTTAGCAAGGCTTCGCCATCTCAGCCACAGTTATTTTTTTTAATTGGCTGGTAATGAAACTTCTGAATACGTTGGCTTATCCAACGTTTAATTGCAAATATAATTGTATGAATGGGACTGGCAAGAGAATAAAATAAACAGATTCTGAATAAGTTAATTTTGTCTATTTCAGAAAAAATCAGGATTATTAGTCGACGTGGTAGATAGGTTAGTTTTTTACCAGCTTAAAGGTGAGCCTTTGATAATTTTGGATTACTTCAAGCAAATACATTCCCGATTGATATCTTTCCCCAATCTGTATTTGCGTGCCCGGTACCAGGTTATATTTTTCTTCAATTTGGGCCCCCAAAGAATTAAAAACTCTAATGCCCATAGGATTTTGACTGAAAGATTCCAGTTTGATGCTAAAATAAGACGATGTAGGATTTGGCATTACTATCACCTGCATTAGATCCTGAATATCTGCAGGTGGGATGAGATTCACAATACTATCAATATTATTTGCACAAATTCCAAGATAACATTGTTGGGCAAGTAAGGCGCCTACACTGTTCTTGTCCGCGCATTCCGTAGTCACGGCGCCCCCGTCAATTTTGCAAACGGATATTTTGTCAAGATTTGATCCGCAGCGAACATCGATCATTTGCACTTTCGCAAGGGCATCATGTGCGCAGCCCGCACCATCCGTCACAGTTACTTTGTACGTATAACTGCCAACTGCCTGTTGATTTACCTGGATAGAATCACTCGTGTCTCCTGTCGACCATGAATATTTATAAGGCAAACTGCCTCCCTGAGCATTGGCTGACAATGTCAAACTTGAAGGCCCATATCCAATGTATAAGCTATTTCCTGTTACGCCTTTGGGCAATGCATAAGCACTCGGTATACTAACCTGAAGGGAAGATGATTCAATATTGATATTGGTTTGACCGGTTTTTACATTGCCATGAATATCCGATACAATCCATTTAATGGTACTAATGCCAACATTAAAATTTCCGCTGGCATCGGGGCCATTTCCAGTTCGTTTAGTTACGCCGGTAATTTCATATTTTATAGAGTCCACCGAACAATTGTCCGTTGCGGTAAGTTGCGGAATTGAATAGTTGCTATCGGGCAAGTTACAAGTCATGATATTTTGTGGGATCGTGAGAGCTGGTGGCTCACTATCCTGCACGATAACATTTTGGTAATAGGGTTTCGAATTACCATAGTCATCGATTGCATTCCATGTAATAATCGTATTGCCAACAGGGAAGGGTGAATTGAAACTGAGGCTATCACCTCTCAAACCGGTAACCGTTGCGTTTCCGCAGTTATCGTGAGCACGAGGCACTGCAACCTCTACCAGGATATCGCAGTGTGAAGAATCATTTGTTTTTACAATATCAGGCAAAGGACCCAAGACAGGTGCCGTTGTATCCAGTACGTTTAAATACAGGCTATTGTTTTGCAAGTTTCCATTACCCAGGTCGGCGGTGACCTGCACCTTATATAACTGGCCCGGCGTGTAACTAATAAGGCTTCCTGCCGAAGGGTTTTGACTTAAATTCACTGAGTCTGGGAAATTATCCTTTATACTTTCAAGCACATCTGGAACAACGAAAGCACAATTAGTATCCAAATAAACTTTTTGGTTTTGAGCGTCAAGTAATTTTGGTATTGGTACTTTCTCTAAAAACCAGACGTCAGAGTGAAGATTGCCACAGGCGAAAACCAGGTGATCGTTTTTTTTGTCAACTGCGACGCCAGTGGCATGTCTTACGGGGATAGGAATACTTCCTTTTTGATGCCATTTCCCATTTTCATCCATATACCAAAGGTCTTTGAGATTCAGGCTGCCACTGCCTGTTTGAGCGGCGCGGTCACCCGCCCAGATCCATAACTTGTTATCCCATTCCACCATATCTGAATATTGTCGCGCAGTAAAAGGAACATCCTTTTCGCGTACCCAGGTTATGCAATCATCACTTGTCCATATTTGATTTGCAAATTTTCTTAAAGCCGGGTTATCATCGTACACACCG
>DASXOT010000250.1:0-6140 GCA_036494065.1 Chitinophagaceae bacterium | reverse complement strand
CGGATCCTGTCGCTGCAGCGGCTCATCTCGCCGCGGATTGGGTTCGCTACGACAATGGCCGAACAAAATATTGGGAAGTAGGCAATGAGTGTAATGGAACCTGGGAAGCTGGTTATCGCATCAACATGACTGCTAACCACGATGCACAACCGGAGATCGTTACGGGCAGTTTGTATGGTCAACACTTCAATGTGTTTGCCGATTCAATGAAAGCGGCAGCGCAGCAAATTGGGAAAACGATCTACGTGGGAGCCTATATTCTCGAAGCCCAGCCTCAATCCTGGCAAACCCCAACGGATCAAACATGGAATGCCGGTGTATTTGGCCAGGTAAATTCAGCGGCTGATTTTTATATCATCCATAGTTACTATACGCCTTACCAGCAAAACTCCACAGCGGATGTCATTTTGAATACGGCCAAAGACAATACAGCTGCCATGATGAGCTATGTTAAATCAAATATAACAGGTAATGGTGCGGCTATAAAGCCCATTGCCCTAACAGAGTGGAATATCACCTCACAGGGTTCCATGCAAGAAGTATCTTTTATTAATGGAGTACATGCCGTCATTCTAATGGGAGAGGCATTGAAAAACAATTATGGCGAAACCAGTCGCTGGGATCTTGCTAACGGGTGGAATGGTGGAAATGATATGGGATTGTTTAACATAGGAGATGAGCCAGGCGCAAGTCTATGGAATCCGCGTCCGGCATTTTACTATATGTATTATTTCCAAAAAATGATCGGAGACCGTTTGTTGAATACTTCTGTTAGCGGTTCAAGTGATATATTGGCCTACGCATCCTCATTCACCTCGGGCGAAAAAGCGCTGACAATTGTAAATAAAGGGAGTTCATCGCAGGCGGTAAGTGTAACATTGCAAAACGCAACTGCGGGTAACCGGCTTTATTTTTATATATTAACAGGAGGAACGGACAATGGTGAGTTTTCTTCAAAGCTTTTTGTAAATGGAAATGGTCCAGCGGAAGCGACAGGCGGTCCTTCTGCAAATTATACTTCTATAAAACCTTATTCTGCAAAAACGCAAAACGGAATCGACCTGGTATTGCCGGCGCGATCAGTTATATATATGGTGATTGATAAAGGATAAGGCGCAATTGTGAATGTCAATAGTGAATGGATGAGTGATGAGTTACGAGTTATGGGTATTTTGCACTGCGTCTGCATTCACAATTCACAATTCAAAATGAGCGATGATTGATCAGTGATGAGGATAGATTAGGTTGCTATTCACCATACACAATTGAAAATTCACAATTAGAAAAACAACCACAATGACAAAAAAACTCTATTTTCTCGCATTACTTTTTTCATGTTACATCGTTTGGGGCCAGAAATTTGAAGGTCTTGCCATGACACCGCCGATGGGATGGAACAGTTGGAACACCTTTCAGACAAATATCAATGAACAACTGGTAAAAGATATTGCAGATGTGATGGTATCATCCGGAATGAAAGATGCGGGTTATTCATATATCGTATTGGATGATGGCTGGATGGCTATGGAAAGAGATAAGAAAACAGGCGACCTGGTGCCCGATCCAAAAAAATTCCCCAATGGATTAAAGCCCGTGATCGAATACGTTCATTCAAAAGGTTTGAAGTTTGGTCTTTATAATTGCGCGGGTACCAAGACCTGCGCGGGATATCCAGGCACAAGAGGATACGAATACCAGGATGCAAGATATTATGCCTCACTGGACATAGACTACCTGAAATTCGATTGGTGTTATGCGGATGGACTTAACGCAAAGGAAGCGTATACCACTATGAGCAAAGCGATAAAGGCGGCTGGAAGACCGATTGTTTTTAGTTTGTGCGAATGGGGCAGTAATAAACCCTGGCAATGGGCAGCCCCCGTGGGACATTTGTGGAGAACAACCGGTGATATCTCCAATTTGTTTGAAGGTGTCCTTGATCATGGAAGCTGGAAACAACCTGGCATCATGGAAATTGTCGATGCCCAGGATTCCATTCGCAAATATGCCGGGCCTGGTCATTGGAATGATCCTGACATGCTTGAAGTGGGAAATGGATTGACCGTTGCGGAGAACCGAAGTCATTTTTCGATGTGGTGTATCCTGGCGGCGCCATTGATCGCTGGAAATGATATGAGAAAAATGGATGAAGACACAAGAAAGATCCTAACGAATAAAGAAATAATTGCGTTGAACCAGGATCCATTGGGTATTGAAGGGCTCAAATACAGTGGAAAGGATAGCATAGAGATCTGGTTTAAACCATTAAAAAATGATGAATGGGCGGCCTGCTTTTTAAATCGTAGTACCCAGCCAAGGCACGTACAATTCAACTGGGAAAATGAAATAGTGAATGATAATCTTTCCGGAAGGCAGCTAAATTCTAAAAATACCACTTACAAGTTGCGGGATCTCTGGCAAAAGAAAGATGTTGGCGATACGAAAAAACCTTTGAATGTAACATTGTCTTCCCATGATGTGGTGGTTTTTCGTTTGAGCAAATAACTTTGTCAAAATGAACAGAAGGAAATTTATACAGAACACTAGCTTAATTGCGGCCGCGACCGTGATTACAGATAGAAGTAACTTGTTCAATGCAAAACCTAAAAATAAATTACCCCGTTGGAAAGGATTTAATCTTACGGATTTTAATACGCCAAACCCTTCTCCCACCCGAAAAAACACTTCAGAAGATCATCTAAAATGGATGAGCGATTGGGGTTTTGATTTTATTCGTCTGCCTATTGCCTATCCTTATTATTTAAACTTTGATCGTACAAAGGAAATAACGCCTGGGGAAGTTTATCAAATCGATGAGGTAGCTGTAGACAAGATCGACGGGCTTATTCAATTGGCGCATAAACATAATCTTCATGTTTGCCTCAATCTTCATCGTGCGCCCGGATACTGCATCAATGCAGGTTTCCACGAGCCTTACAACTTGTGGAAAGATGAGGAAGCGCAGAAAGCATTTTACTTTCATTGGAATATGTGGGCAAAACGGTATAAAAATGTTTCTGTAAAAAAAATAAGCTTTGATCTGTTAAACGAGCCTTGCATGCGCGAGGACATGAATGATCAACATTCAAAGACAAGCCCTGTTCCCGGCGACCTCTACCGGAAAGTAGCGAAAGCAGCAGCAGAAGCCATTCAGAAGGAAAATAAACACCGCCTGGTAATTGCCGATGGGAACAACGTAGGCAATCAACCCATACCTGAAATTGCGGATCTCGACATTCAACAAAGTTGCCGTGGATACTATCCTCATCTTATATCTCACTATAAAGCACCCTGGGCAAATAAAAATCCGGATGAGATGTCTATTCCAAAATATCCGGGGCAGGTAGGCGATCAATACCTGGACAGGAACCTTCTCGAAAATTATTATAAACCCTGGATCGAATTAAAAAACAAAGGTGTAGGTGTCCATTGTGGCGAATGCGGTTGCTGGAATAAAACTCCTCACGAGGTCTTTCTTGCCTGGTTTGGCGATGTATTGAACATTCTTACAACAAATGAAATTGGTTTTGCGCTATGGGAATTTATTGGTGATTTCGGGATATTAAATTCCGGCCGTACCGATGTCGACTACGAAGATTGGCATGGATATAAACTGGACAAGAAACTTCTTGATCTGCTTCAAAAACAATAAAGGAAACAATGGTCAAGACATATTTATTTTAATATTCATAATCAGCCTCGTCAATACTCAGAATTATTTTTACTGTCACAGGCTTGCAAAATTGAAACTAGATTATTATCTTTAACCCGGCCCCGAACTCCATTCCGGAGCAGCCACGTACCCCTCCAATCTACCTCTGAGATTTTATTCCTTTGAAGAAACGTTATTTCATTTATTGAATTTGCCTCTGATTCCTTTGGAAAAACTACCTGACTATAACAAGTTTTTTCATAAAAAGGAATCGTGTGACCTATCAAAACTTATATACTACGATCCGGCTGCGTGTATTGGATAAAGGAATAAAATCGATTGTTTCCCCGATTTTAATTTTTGTCTTAATTGCCTTCGCTTTTCAATCAACCCATGCGCAAAAACAATGTGATCAAATTAAGCTCAACCAGGTTGGCTTCTATCCCAATTCATCCAAACTTGCTTTTGTGACTTGCAGTTCCCGTGGTGAGGCCTTCTATCTTGTATCAGTAGATGGAAATGATACAGTATACGAGGGGAGTCTTGGCCAAAAAAGAAAATCACCCTATTCTTCAACTACTACAAGAGTTGCGGATTTTACTGCTTTCACGATTCCCGGAAATTATATTTTACGTATTGACAACAAACAGTCTTTTCCATTTGAGATCGGGAACGACGTTTACGTTGATCTTGGTAAGGCTGTGCTAAAGAGTTTTTATTATCAGCGATCTTCTATTGCCCTGGAAGATAAATATGCGGGCAAATGGAATCGCGATGCAACACATGCGACTGATGTCATGATGGTTCATCCCTCCACCTTTGCCGATGGCAGGGGAACAGTGATTCCTTCACCAGGCGGATGGTATGATAAGGGTGATTTCAATAAATGTATAGTGAACAGTGGCATCACTACGAGTACGTTACTTTCTTCTTATGAAGATTTTACAAATTATTTTGACACGCTTCGTATAAACATACCCGAGAGTAATGACAAGGTCCCTGACGTGTTGAATGAGATAATTTACAATCTGAGGTGGATGTTTACCATGCAAGACCCCTATGACGGTGGTGTATATTACAAATGCATCAATGCAAAATTTAAAGACGGGGCTTCGCCAGGTCGAGACAAAAATTCTGGTGCTGTTCAAAAAACGACTGCCGCTACTTTGGATTATGCCGCTGTGATGGCACAGGCCGGAAGAATATTCAGAAAATTGAAGACACACCTTCCGGGCTTGGCCGACAGTTGCCTGAGAGCTTCATCAAATGCATGGCTTTGGGCCGTAAGACATCCCAACATTGAATTTGAACAGCAGATGCCGGATGATTTCAAGACTGTGTCTTCGATAAATTCTATTGATCGGCAACTAAGCGACGAATGGCTATGGGCAGCCGCGGAGATGTTTGTAACATCAAGGAACAGGATGTACTTCGACGTAGTGGAGCAAAATATCAATGATTCTGTAAGTCTTCCATCACCTGATAATGTGGCGATGCTTGCTTACTACACTATGTTACGTTACGGAAGTTCTGCGCCCGGGTATACTCTTAATATGCTTAAATTGATGAAAACGAGTTTGCTGAACATTGCGGATGACTACCTGGCTCATGTTTCATTCAATGCTTTTTCTACGGTGATGGGCCAATCCAAAAATGATTTTGCATGGGGAAGTAATGCAATCGCAGCTAACCAGGGAATATTATTGATCAATGCATATCTTATTACCGGAAATGAGAAATATGTTTCGGCTTCGATGACCAATCTTGACTATTTACTAGGCCGAAATGCAACCGGCTACTGCTTCGTTACCGGTTGTTTCGGGGTTAAATCTCCTTTCCATCCATATTATCGGCTTTCGGAAAATATTGGTGAACCTATTCCGGGGTTGCTGGTAGCGGGACCTTATCCCGGCCATAACAAACTTTTCTTTTCCCCAGCTGAAATTGAAACCTCCTACAGGGACAGCGATTCCGATTCGGAAACTAACCAGGTTTCCATTGATTGGAATTCTGCGATGGTGTATCTCGTTAACGCTGTGCAGGCTATGCAATATGAGTTGGGATTTTCTTCTAAACCTTCTTCTACAGTTGCCGTCAATCGCCAACCTTAATTAGTGATCATTAAGTTAATACAAATACTACAAAAGTAGTATTGGTTAGTCCTTTTATGCGTATTAATATTGCAGTGGTTTTTCATAGGATATTGGATTTAAAACAGGGGTGAATTTCTATTCTGCCCCTTTTTTTATTTTTGCTTCCTAAACGGGTAATCATGGCTAGCATAAATTTTTACGTTTTGCTGAATATTAAAACCAGCAACGGCTTTCAAACCTTTGGCAAGTTTTACCTCGGAGGTAATCGCAAATTTGCCGATACTATTTTCAGAAAGCTAAAAGGAGATGTCAAGATCAACAAGAATACTATTATCAATCTTGAACTAATAGAAACAAAAAATGAATTGCCCCAGAATATTAAAATGATCAGCTGC
>DASXOT010000249.1:0-6802 GCA_036494065.1 Chitinophagaceae bacterium | reverse complement strand
CATCCTCTGCATTCCCCATCGGAAGTTTGGTCTCCACATCATAAAAAATCACCTTCATACCTAAGGCCTCTGCCAGCACGCTAACTTGTGAACCAATGTTTCCATAGCCTACAATGCCTAATTTTTTTCCACGTAGTTCATAGCTGCCTTTTGATTCTTTCATCCACACACCTTCATGAGCAGCCCGGTTCTTATCCGGTATACGACGGATCAGCATAATGGATGCAGCAATGACCAGCTCGGCAACCGACCGTGTATTAGAATAAGGAGCATTAAATACTACAACACCATGTTTGGTGGCGGCGTCTAATCGAACTTGGTTCACGCCAATACAAAAACAGCCAATTGCCTGAAGTTTTGCAGCCGCCTCCAGCACTTTTTCTGTAATATGAGTTTTTGATCTTATACCAAGAATATGTACATCTTTTATCTCTTTAATCAGTTCTTCTTCATTTAACGCTTTCGAGATCTTATCGACCCTGACATAGCCATGCCTGCTGAAATTTTTTACCGCTGCATCACTAATGTTTTCGAGGAATAATATTCGTACCTTTTCTTTGGGATAACTTGTCTTGGTTGCGTCCATATTTGCAAATATCCACATAAGTTGATAAATAAAATGAAGGGCCTGATTCTTGTTTCATTATTTTTCCCCTTCATATAATTTTTTTATAGAAAAACGTTATATAGTTTTGAGTTAACTAAAAAAACTATACCCCTTGAAAAATACTATTTTTAGCTTCGGGTTTACACTTATTATCGGGTGTCATGTTACTGCAGAAAACCCAAATAGTCAAAAGTCAGCGCCGGCTCCGGTTACTCCTGCCTTTAAGCTTACGCCGCTTTCAAAAGATGATTCCGCTCGCTATTATAATGCTGTAAAGGAATTTTTCGAAGCAAAATTGCTGAGCAATAGAAATTTCAATGGCGGTGTATTGATTGCAAAAGGATCATCTATTATATATGAAGAGTATAAGGGTTATAAGGATCCAAAAACAAAAATGCCTTTAGATTCCGGTTCCGCCATGCATATAGCGTCTGTATCGAAAAATTTTGCTGCTGCCGCCGTATTAAGATTAGTACAGGAAGGCCGTGTTAATCTCGGCGACTCACTATCTAAGTTTTTTCCCAATTTCCCGTACGCCGGCGTAACAGTGAAAATGTTGATGAATCATCGCAGTGGTTTGCCCAACTACGTTCACTATCTCGACAGGATGGGTTGGAATAAAAATCAATATGCCACCAACCAGGATGTGCTGAATTCCTTATACACTTTGCACCCGGCTCCTGAATTTAAGGCCGGTACCCGGTTTAGCTATTCCAACACCAATTTTGTGTTACTGGCAATGATTGTAGAAAAGCTCACGGGTATGCCTTATCCTGATTACCTAAAAAGAAATTTCTTCGAGCCTTTTGGAATGACCGACACCTACGTGTTTTCTCTGTCTGATTCCATAACGGCTATCCGTTCATACAATGCTAATGGTTCTATTTGGAAATGGGATTTCCTGGAAAATACTTATGGCGACAAAAATATTTACACGACTCCCCGGGATTTATTGAAATGGTCGTTGGCGCTGTCGGAAGGTAAAGTGATGGACCAGGCGCTTCTTGATTCAGCATTTACACCATACAGCAATGAGAAACCCGGTGTTCATAATTATGGATTGGGATGGCGCTTGCTAATGTTGAAGAATGGGAAAAAAGTGATTTATCACAATGGTCGCTGGCATGGTAGCAATGCAGCCTTTGCCAAGTTAACTGATGAAGACATTACCATAATCATCATTGGCAATCGTTATGATGCCAATATCTACAATATCGCTCGTAAAGCTTATGATATTTTCGGTGATTACCAACAAGGCGGTCCCACTATTGATGAAGAAGGTGAGATCACCTATCATGAGCCTCCCCCTGTTCATCATTCAGTGCATAAAAGATCCATGGCGAAAAAAGGTACTCATCACAAAAAATATTACAACACGTCATCAAAGGCGGTAGCTAAGGGAAAAAGGTGAAAGCAGGTGGAACTTGAAATTGAATGTTAATAAGAACCTATGTCTGCCCTTCCCAACTCTGCTTTTCTCAATTCCCCAATTTCCCGATTTTAATGGGATTTTCTGCGTTACCTTTGCAACTCATAACTGTCTGAAGGGATTATGAAAAATATCCATATTGCATTATTGGTTCTGATCGCTGGTATCATTGCAGTTTTAATAAGTTTCATGGGCACACTGACTACCTATGACACAGTTCAAAGCGCGATGAAGAAAAAAGGAAAAGTAGTCAGCATTATTGCTAAACTCGACCTGCATCAACCGGTTCAATATGATGCAGTGAAAGATCCGAATTACCTGAGTTTTGTAGCGTATGATTCTTTAGGCAGCAATATGAAAGTTATCTATCGAAAAGAAAAACCAACCAATCTTGAACACAGCGAAAGATTGGTGTTAAAGGGTAAAATGGATGGTGATCATTTTGAATGTTCCGAAATACTCATGAAATGCCCCTCCAAATACAAAGACGATATAAACCAGGCGAAGAAGAACCTTCGCGAAAACGCAGCAACAACACCAGCCAATAATTCCACATCACAATACTAATGAAGGATGGATTTTACAGGTGAGCATTTATTACCCGGTTTTCTGGGACATTTTTTTATCACACTTTCCGTGGTGGCCTCATTGGTTGCAACGGTTGCGTATTTCAAAACAACACAGTCAAAAATTGAGTCTGAAACAAATTCCTGGAAGAGATTAGCACGCGGGGCTTTTGTTATCGAGGCCGCCTCAGTGTTCTCGATCTTCGCTATCCTTTTTTATATTATCTACAATCATTTTTTCGAATACAAATATGCGTGGCAACATAGTAGCCGTTCACTCGAAGTCAAATACCTGTTGAGTTGTTTTTGGGAAGGCCAGGAAGGAAGTTTTCTCTTATGGAGTATCTGGCATAGCGTGCTGGGTTTGATACTTATCCGCAAAGCAAAAAAATGGGAAGCGCCGGTCATGACGATTGTCAGCTTTGCGCAGGTATGCCTGGCTACAATGATCGCTGGAGTTTATTTTTTTAACTCAAGGATCGGCTCCAGCCCCTTTGTCCTGATGCGGGATGAGTTTGACCTGAAGTCGCAAATTCCCATGCTCACCGTAGGTAATAACTATAAAGACTATTTACGGTTTATTACAGACGGAAATGACCTGAATCCTTTGTTGCAAAACTATTGGATGGTCATTCATCCTCCTGTCCTATTCCTCGGCTTTGCTTCCACATTGATCCCGTTCTCATTTGCAATGGCGGGACTATGGACAAAGAAATTTGGTGACTGGACAAAAGCGGCGCTTCCCTGGGCTCTATTTTCGGCAGCCGTGTTAGGTACAGGCATTATGATGGGTGGCCGCTGGGCTTATGAATCACTGAGCTTTGGCGGTTATTGGGCCTGGGATCCCGTCGAGAATGCATCGCTTGTTCCCTGGTTGACATTGATCGCCGGAATTCATACGCTACTTATATATAAACATACAGGACATTCATTACGAGCCACGCATTTTTTCTTCCTCATCACATTTGGTCTTGTTCTTTATTCTACGTTCCTCACGAGAACGGGAGTTTTGGGTGATACTTCTGTACACGCATTTACCGGCGAGGGCAATTCGCTTTACTATCATTTGCAGATTATGATGGCGGTGATGCTCATTCCTGCATTTCTCACCTTCGCCCTTAATTACAAAAAGATACCAACAATAGCTAAAGAAGAACAAACATCATCGCGCGAATTCTGGATGTTTATCGGCTCATTGATATTTTTCCTGTCTGCAATGTTTATTATCATCGCCACGTCATTGCCGGTGATCAACAATATCATTCCATACATACCTGTGCTAAAAAATTATGTCAAGGATAAATTGAGCATGGGTGAAGATTCTGTATTCGCTTATAACCGCGTTATCATTTTTGTTGCGATCATCATTGGCATCTTAACTACCGTTATTCAATACCTCAAGTACAAGCAAACAAACTCAAAATTTTTCTGGAAGAAATTTATGTGGCCGGCGTTCATTGCATTGGCTATAGCAACACTTGTTCTTGCATTTGGAAATATAAATTATATAGAACACGGAGGCGGATTTCTTGCAGCTATCTGGTTTGCCCTTGTGTGCGGTATCTATGCTGTAGTAGCCAATACTGCGTATATATGGCTTGGCATGAAGGGAAAATTAAAACTGTCAGGAGGCTCCATTTCACACCTGGGTTTTGGGTTAATGTTAGTCGGCATCCTGATCTCTTCTTCGAAAAAAGAAGTGTTATCGTATAATACCAGCGGCATATTCGTTCCGTTAGATGAAAAGAGCAAGATAACGGGACAGGCAGGAGAAAATCTAACACTGGTCAAGGGTGTACCCACAACAATGGGCAATTACGATGTTACGTATGAAAGTGATTCGGAGCATCCAAAAAAAGACCTTTGGTATTACAAACTTCACTTTACCAGCAAGACCGGTAACGAAGAATTCACGCTTGTGCCCAATGCATTTGTCAACTACAAGAACAACCAGGGATTAATGGCAAACCCGGCAGCAAAGCATTATTGGAACCATGATATTTTCACTTATATCACGTCTCTTCCCGATCCAAAGAAGAATAAGGATACGGCATCGTTCAGGCCGTATGCAAAATCATTGCACGATACTATTTTTTATTCGAATGGCTACGTGACCGTCGATACAATCATCGTCAATCCGCCTGGTGCTAAATATCATTTGAATAATACCGACACCGCATTAATGGCCGGATTAACTGTGCATTCAAAAGACGGACCTTCTTACCAGGCCAGGCCAGCCATTCGTCTCAATGGAAGAAATTCAGATTATGTTCTGGATACAATTCCTTCCCAAAATCTTATTATCGCTTTTACAGGATTCGAGGGACCGCAAAAACTAAAGCTGCAGGTAAAAGAATCAAACTCCTTGATGGAATATATCACGCTGAAAGCTTATGATTTCCCCTTTATCAACCTGCTCTGGGCCGGCGTGATTATAATGGTTATTGGTATCATCATCAGCATTGTACGCCGTGTGCAGCTGAATAAATCCGATCGGGCACTCGAAAATTTAACATTATAGACAGCACTGGCCGGTATTTCTTTGTCTAATGTTATAAAATCATTGACCATTTTTGTAATTTTAAAGGATGAGTTTTTGTGAAAAATACCGGTTTTTTGTGGCGAGTGCGGTGTTGCTCCTGATGTTAGGTTTTCAATCGAAGGGGCAGACAAACCCCAACTCCGGCCCAAACAAATGGGGACCAAAGGATACGCTGATAGTTCCCGCTATTATCTACCAGGGAGAAAGTCTTCCATACAAAGAAATGGATATGGTATGGGTGTCAAATATGCCGCCCGATAAGCTGGCTCAGTTCATTGAAGAATGGAGTCGGCTAAGAAACGCGGTATATGTTACTTATCCCTACGCACGTATTGCCGGCACAACCATCAATGATATTAATGACCATGTGAAAAAGATGTCAAGGCACGAACGAAAAGAATATATAAAATCGAGGGAAAAGGAACTTCGTGCTCAGTTCACGGAACCTATGGAAAACTTGTCCGTGTATCAAGGCAGGATCCTAATGAAATTAATCAACCGGCAAACGGGAAATAATTGTTACGATATTATCAAGGACTATAGAAACGGGCTCACTGCAAGAGTGTACCAAACTGTCGCTTTCTTTTTTGGAAGCAGCTTAAAACAGGATTGGGATCTGAAAGATAAAATGGACTGGCAGATTGAAAATATAGTCAAGGAGATTGATGGTGTTTGGTACAACAATCCGTACAAACAAGGAATTCCCGCACAAGTCACCAAGTAAGTCCTCATCCACCTTTTTTATCAGCTGAAAGAACTTTATTATTTTCACTGACCGAAGACGCGTTTTCGTGAGTCGTTAGTCGTGAGTTCAGAGCCAGGAGTCGGCGTCAATTAAATTATTGCAAGCTGCAATAGCCATGTACGTCCGGCGTCTCACAACTAACAATTCACGCCTAAACAAACATGAAATAAAAGAAATCTATGAAACTTGACCTGTTAGCAATTGGTGTTCATCCTGATGATGTAGAACTTGGTTGTTCGGGTGTGATCATTACCGAAATTCAACGAGGAAAAAAAGTAGGTGTTGTCGATCTTACCCAGGGTGAATTGGGGACACGCGGAAGCGTGGAAGCTCGCTATAAGGAATCCGCTAACGCAGCTATGATAATGGGCTTGCATGTCAGGGAAAATTTGAAAATGAGAGATGGCTTTTTTAAAAATGATGAAGAACATCAGTTAAAACTGATACAGGCTATTCGCAAATATCGGCCTGAAGTTGTCATTGGAAACATATTGAATGATCGTCATCCCGATCATGGACGGGCCGGGCATATGATTAGTGATTGCTGCTTTCTTTCAGGGCTGGCAAAAATTATCACAAGATACGAAAATGGAAACCTGCAGGAAAAATGGAGACCCAAATACCTGCTGCATTACATTCAGGACTGGTATCATGAACCCGATATCCTCATCGATATCACCGACGTATTTGAACAAAGAATGGAAGCCATTGAATCCTACAGAACTCAATTTCATACTTCCGTCAACAGCGATGAAGGACCTCAAACCTACATCTCAACGCCCGATTTTTTAGACAGCGTAATTGCAAGGGCCAGGATGCTTGGTAAACGCATCGGCGTAAAGTATGCAGAAGGTTTTATTAGCGAGAAAAAGATAGGAATTAGAAACCTCGACTCACTGATTCTCAATGAAAC
>DASXOT010000248.1:0-2378 GCA_036494065.1 Chitinophagaceae bacterium | reverse complement strand
CATGTTTACTGGAATTATCGAAACAACAGGCATAATAAAGAAGATTTCAACCTTTGGACGAAACAGGACTTTTTGGATCGAATCAAGTATTTCCGATGAATTAAAGATTGACCAGAGCGTCAGTCACAGCGGCGCTTGCTTAACGGTTGAAGAAATATTTCAGAACACCCACCGCGTCACCGCTATTGAGGAAACTTTAAGCAAAACAAATCTTGACGCCTGGAAAATCGGTAATCTTGTCAACCTTGAGCGAAGTCTTAAACTGGATTCGCGGCTCGATGGTCATTTTGTCCAGGGTCACGTTGACACTGTCGCCACCTGCATCGGGAAAAAGGAAAAGGATGGAAGCCACGAGTATGAATTTAGCTTTCCCAGGAAATTCGCTCAGTTGGTCATCGAAAAAGGATCGATTTGCATCAACGGCATCAGTTTGACAAGCTTTAACGTAAAGAAAAAAAGCTTTAAAGTAGCCGTTATCCCCTACACTTTTGATCATACTAACATTAAGGAAGCAAAAGAAGGCTCTTTTGCGAATATTGAGTTTGATCTGATTGGAAAGTATGTAGTACGCTCGCAAAAGATTTCCGTATAACGCAAGTGCGTTTTAAACTTGTCAATGTTGTTCTTCACGATAAAAAAATAATAGAAAAATTTGGTAAAAAAACTGTCCAGCGGATATGCATTCGCTAAACCAAATAGCCTGCCTTCAATTGTTTGTTTTATCAAAGAAATTTATGTGCTTCATCCCTCGGCTGTGGGGATAATAAAAGGTTGATAAATCATCTGTGTACCAAGAGCAGGAACGATTGCAATTTGAATCCAGCTAATAGTATTAATTAATTTCAGTAAGTATATTTATCAAATATATGAAAATGATATGCCCGTAAGAACATATTATCCCGGGTTGGATGGAATAAGAGGGCTGGCAATTTTGTTGGTGATTTTATATCACAATTTTAGCTTTATTACCTTTCTCAATTTTGGTTGGTTAGGGGTTGATTTATTTTTTGTTCTCTCCGGTTTTCTGATCACAGAAATTCTTTTGATAAGCAAAAACGCAGAGAATTATTTTAAGCATTTTTATTTGCGGCGCATTTTACGCATATTTCCCTTATACTATCTCGTACTATTTTTCTTTCTTCTTATCTTTCCATATCTGAGAAATTTTCCACTCGATTTGCGTTTCTATACACAAAACCAGTTGTGGTATTGGGTTTACCTGGAGAATTGGGTTTTTATATTTAAATACGATGGAAAAGGTGCTGCACTGAATCATTTTTGGTCGTTGGCAGTGGAGGAACAGTATTATCTTATTTGGCCATTCATTATATTATTTATTAAAAATATCAAGGTGCTGCTTGGCTGCTGCCTGGCCGCCTTAATCTTCATTATTCTGTCACGTTGGTATATCTGGAGGCATTATCAGTTGGATTATAACCGGCTCTTTCTTTTTACAAGGATCGACGGTATATTGATCGGCTCGATGCTTGGAATTGTTTATTATAGGAATCAAAGTTTGCTAAGAAAATATTTTACTTTCCTAATCCTTTTATTGGCTGCTTTTAATTTCAGTGTTTACTTATTGAAGCAGGATCCCAATTTTCCTGTTTGGGCAATAGCAGGATATACAACGTTTGCAGCTATTTTCGCAATGCTGATATATGAATGCGTAAAAAAAGAGAACAGAGTGATTACTCTTATCTTCACTAATTCCATGCTCAGGTTTCTTGGTAAATATTCCTATGGCTTGTACATATTTCATTGGCCCGTCTATTTATTAATAAGACCGCTTACTGACCAACTGACCTCGGGCTTTTTCTTACAAGGAAGCACAATTCAATTGACAATTTCTTCTTTAATTGCTTCCGTTGCCGGACTGGTAACAAGCATATTAAGCTATCATTTATTTGAAAAACATTTTCTGAGCCTAAAAAAGAAATTCGCCTGATGTAGTAATTCAATTTATTGTAATGCTGCTTTTATTCTATCTACATATTTTTATAACCATCATTTCATCGTTCGGCGGGTTTCTTTTTTATTTATTCTTAAATGGCAGAAACGCATCGAACAAACCTTTGATCTTCTACCCCGTTATGGGGTTGATTGTAGTTACATTGATCAGCCAGGTTGCCGTCCTCTTTATCCCTATTAACGCGTATTTTTCCGGGAGCCTGATTTGTGTAATGCTTTTCTTATGCGTTTTAAAAAAACGGGACACCCGGCTTTTTTTAAAAAGAGTTATTGCTTCTTTTCAAACACTTTCGGTAACTGCAATATTGTTTATCGGCATAGCATGGCTAATGGTGCTGAGCTTGAACGCTGGACCCATTATCATGGATGACACCGACAGCTATCATTTACAAATGGTAAAATGGATC